>JANMTA010000046.1:0-1640 GCA_031389965.1 Betaproteobacteria bacterium | reverse complement strand
ACCAGGCCGATCTGGCGCGCAATCGCCAGCGCCGTATGCGGATGGTCGCCGGTGACCATGATGATGCGGATGCCGGCCGTGGCGCAGCGCGCGATGGCGTCCGGCACTTCCGCGCGCGGCGGGTCTTCGAGGCCGACCAGGCCGGAGAGGATCAAGCCGCGTTCTTCGTTCGGCTTGCCGTCGCGAATATCGCCACTGAGTGCGCAATGGGCGAAGGCCAGCACGCGCAGGCCGGCTTCGGTCATCTGCTGTTGCGCCGCCAGCAGGCGGGTTTTCGCCGCCGGGTCGATGGCTACGATGCCGGCATCGAACTGGACGAAGTCGCAGACCTCCAGCACCGTTTCCGGCGCGCCCTTGCAGTAGAGCATGCGTCCCTGCGGCGTTTCGCTCAGCACCGACATGCGCTTGCGTTCGGTGTCGAAGGGAATCTCGTCTATCCGCTTGTGATCGGCCAGTTCGCCGACCACCTGCCGGCCCATGGCGGCCAGCGCGACTTCCATCGGGTCGCCCAGCAATTTGTCATCAACGATCTTCAGGTTGTGGCACAGCGCCGCAGTGACGAACAGCTCGCGGTTGTCTTCGGTCAAACGCGCATTGTTCGTATATGCGGCTGCCAGGTCGCCGAAGTCGAGGAAGCCGCCGCCCAGCCACAGGCGCTGCACCGACATGCGGTTCTGCGTCAGGGTGCCGGTCTTGTCGCAGCAGATCGTCGTCGTCGAACCCAGCGCCTCGACCGCCGGCAGATGACGAACCAGGGCGTTGCGTTTGGCCATGCGCTTGGTCGCCATCGCCAGCGAGAGCGTCACCGTCGGCAGCAGGCCCTCCGGCACGTTCGCCACGATGATGCCGATGGCAAACAGCAAATTCTCCCAGGTCGGCAGGCCCATCGCCTGACCGATGAAGAACAGCGCCACGCCCATGCCCGTGGCGAGTACCGCGACGATGCGCGACAGGCGCGCAATTTCGCGTTGCAGCGGCGACGGGCCGGTGCCGACGGTTTGCGTCAAGTGTGCGATGCGGCCGAACTCGGTATGCATGCCGGTGGCGTAGACCACCGCGCGCGCCTGGCCCGACACCACCGAAGTCCCGGCCAGCACCACGTTCTTGGCATACAGCGGCGAGTCCTCGGTGCTGGGCTCGGTGTTGCGGGCCATGGGCCGGGATTCGCCGGTCACCGTGGCGGTATTCACGCGCAGCGCAAAGGCCTCGATCAGGCGGCAGTCGGCCGGGACGAGTGCGCCTTCCTCCAGCAGCACGATGTCGCCGGGCACCAGATCGGTGGCGAGTATCTCCACGATCGCGCCGCCGCGCAGCGCCTGCACCTTCTGCGGCAAAAGCTGGCGCAGCGCGGCCACGGCCTGTTCGGCCTTGTATTCCTGCCAGAAAGAAAAGACGCCATTGACGAGGATGACGCCGACAATGGCGACCCCAAGCCGCGACATGCCCTGCCCCGGTTCGAAATGTTCGGCGAGAAAGGCCAGCGCGGCGCCGATCCACAAGATGATGGCGAAGAAGTGGGTGAATTCGCGCGCGAAGCCGAGCAGCAGATGCTCATGGGCGACTTCCTCGACATGGTTCGGCCCGAACTCCGCCAGCCGGCGCACCGCCTCGTCCGCCGCCAGGCCGGCCGCCGTCGTCTT
>JANMTA010000018.1:0-7192 GCA_031389965.1 Betaproteobacteria bacterium | reverse complement strand
CGTCGCGGTAGCAGATGGCTGAAGCAACCGGGGTTTCATCCATGAAGGCGATGAACACTACAAGCCGCCGTGCCAGCAGGGCGCCGGCTTCGATGAAGAACTCGACGGGGAATGCCGGGTGATTGCCGTAGCGGGCAAAGGTATCGCGATACTGGTGGTGGATGACTTGCCAGAGCTTGGCGTCGATCTCGTCGCCATGCAAAGCTTCCAGCCTCAGGCCGGATTCGCGTACAAGGCGGCGCTCGCGCTTAAGTTTCTTGCGCTTGTCGGCGGTGAAGCTGGCGAGAAAATCGTCGAAGTCGCGGTATTCCCGGTTGAACCAGTGGAACTGCACGCCGCGCCGCATCAGGAGACCGGCCGTTGCCAGTCGGGCGCGGTCTGCTTCCTCGACAAACAGGCATTGCCAGGAGGATGCGCCGAGCTGCCGGGTGACTTGCAGCGCGGCCTCGATCAGCGCCGTCGCCACGACTTCCCGGTCAATGCCCTGCCGCACCAGCAGACGCGGCCCCGGTGAGGGTGTGTAGGGGATGCCGCTGACCAGTTTCGGGTAGTAGTCGAGTCCGGCGCGTTGCCAGGCAGATGCCCAGTTCCAGTCCCGCGAGAAATCGCCGAAGGAATGGGTGCGCAGGTAGAGCGGCAACAGCCCCAGCAGCAGTCCGCCTTCATGGAGGGCGAGATGCTGCGCCTGCCAGCCCATCGCCGTACCGCCAGCGCCGACTTTCTCTGCCGTGCCGAGGAAGGCGCGGCTGGCGAACGGGTCATCATCGTGATCGAGCAGGGCCCAGTCGGTTTCGGAGATGTCGCTGGCGGAGTCGTGCAGAATAATTTCCATTGTCCGCAATCCTACTCCGCAGAAGACTTGCCTAAGGGCTGGGGGGAGCTTGATCCGCCCCCTGCTGGGGGTGCGAACGCCGGCCTGCAGTGAATGTGGGGATGGGGACGCATAGTCCTGCTCTATTCCGGCCATTGGCCCGGGGTCGCCATGAGCTAAAATGGCTACTGTATTTTTTGACCTTCCCGGCTCCGACCCCCGATGCGCATCCTGCTTAGCAACGACGACGGCTATCTCGCGCCGGGGCTCGTCCAGTTGGCCGCCAGCCTTGCCGATCTGGGAGAGATCAGCGTCGTGGCCCCGGAGCGCAACCGCAGCGGCGCGAGTAACTCATTGACCCTCGATCGCCCCCTCAACCTGCGTCGGGCAGCCAATGGCTACATGTATGTCAACGGCACGCCGACCGACTGCGTGCATCTGGCCGTTACTGGCGTACTCGAGCATCAGCCTGACATGGTGGTGTCGGGTATCAATCTCGGCGCCAACATGGGCGACGATACGATTTACTCGGGCACGGTGGCGGCGGCCACTGAAGGCTATCTGCTGGGAGTGCCGTCGATTGCGATTTCCCTGGGCAGCTTCGAGGGACGGCATTTCGCCACCGCCGGACGCGTGGCGCGCGAATTGGTGCAGCGTTTCAGCCGGACGCCGTTTGCCGAACCGGTCCTGTTGAATGTCAACGTGCCTGACGTTCCCTATGGTGAATTGCGCGGTATCCAGGTCACGCGCCTGGGGCGTCGCCACAAGGCGGAGCCGGCGGTGAAATCGGTCAGCCCGCGTGGCGAGACGTTGTACTGGATCGGCGCCGCCGGTCCGGCTGCCGATGCCGGTGAGGGCACGGATTTCCACGCGGTGGAGCATGGCTGGGTGTCGGTGACCCCGCTGCAGATCGATCTCACTCATGCTGCACAGTTGGCTGCTGTGCGCAGCTGGTTCAATCCGGATCAATGAACACCGCCACACTCACCGGCATTGGCATGACTTCGCAGCGCACGCGCACGCGCATGGTCGAGCGCCTGCGTGCGCAGGGCATCCGCGACAGCCGGGTGCTGCATGCGATGGGCCTGGTGCCGCGGCATATTTTCATAGAGCAGGCACTGGCGAATCGCGCCTACGATGACACCGCGCTGCCGCTGGGTTTCGGTCAGACGATATCGCAGCCTTTTGTGGTGGCGCGCATGATCGAGATCCTGGTCGCCGGCCGCGAACTGGGCAAGACGCTGGAAATAGGTGCCGGCTGCGGTTATCAGGCGGCAATCCTCGGCGTGCTGTCGAAGCAGGTATTCGCCGTCGAGCGCATTGCGCCCTTGCTGGCGCGGGCGCGGGAAAACCTGAAGCAGATCAGGCTTTCGCATATCCGCCTCAAGCATGCAGATGGAAACCTGGGGCTGCCTGAGGCGGCGCCATTTGACACCATCATATTGGCTGCCGCTGCAGCCGCTGTACCGCAGACGCTGTTGGCACAACTGGCGCCGGGCGGACGGCTGGTCATGCCGCTGGGGACTGCGGAACAGGTGATCAGCCTGGTCGAGCGCACCGAAAACGGTTTTGTCGAAACGCGATTCGATGCGGTGCGCTTCGTGCCGCTTTTGCCGGGAGTGGAATGAACGCTACGCGTCTGATTCTGGTCTTGCTGCTGCCGATCATCGGCGGTTGCGCGAGTCGTGCGCCTGCGCCGGTGGAGGATCGCGGCGGCGGTGCTGCGGCGGCGGTGAACCCGGTGGCGCCGGGCGTACCGGCGGCACAGGTGGCAGCGGATTCCCGTATCACGTATCACATCGTAAAGAAAGGCGAGACGCTCTACAGCATTGCGCTTGACCACGGCCAGGACTACAAGGACGTGGCCGCATGGAACAACCTCGACAACCCCAGTCTGATCAGGATTGGCCAGCAGTTGAGCGTCACCCCACCTGACAATGGCGCTGTGGCGGTGGCGAAGCCGGTGATTTCAAGCGGCCCGGTCGAGATAAAAACGGCTGCGGCGACCAGTACAAATACTGAAACTCTCAAGCGCGAGCCGAAGGGTGGCAAGCTGGCCTGGTCCGACGAAGCGCTGGCAAAGGCGCGACAGGGCGAGGTGACGGCCAAGCCGGCAGAAACCAGACCCGAGACCCGGCCAGCGGAACCAGCGCCCGCAGAAAAGCCGGTCGTTGCCAGCGATGATGTGGACTGGATATGGCCGGCTAATGGCAAACTGATCGCCCCCTATGCCGAAGCGGGAGGCAAAGGGATCGACATCGCCGGCAAGGCGGGAGATCCGGTACTGGCTGCGGCAAGCGGTGTTGTCTCCTATTCCGGCGCCGGGCTGAGCGGCTATGGCAACCTGATCGTGCTGCGGCACAACGCGACCTATCTTTCGGTGTACGCCCACAACAGCAAGCTGCTGGTCAAGGAGAAGGACACGGTAGCCAAGGGCCAGAAGATTGCCGAGATGGGCAGTACCGATGCCGAAAGCCCGCGCCTGCATTTTGAGATCCGGCGTCAGGGCAAGCCGGCCGATCCGCAGAAGTTTCTTCCCGTTCGCTAAGCTCCGATGAGCGGCGAAGCTTTCCTGCCGGAGCGCGGCGATGCCGAGGTAGCGCCGGATTCACATGATTCCGGGTTCGTCGAGGACATCACACAGGTCTATCTTCACGAGATCGGCGCCACGCCGCTGCTGACGGCCGCCGAGGAAATCAGGCTGGCGCGTGCTGCACATGCCGGCGATTTTCTTGCTCGCCAGCACATGATCGAGGCCAATCTGCGGCTGGTGGTTAGTATTGCCCGGCACTATCTGCACCGCGGACTACCGCTCGATGATCTGATCGAAGAGGGGAATCTGGGCCTGATACACGCCCTGGAAAAGTTTGATCCCGAACGCGGTTTTCGTTTCTCGACCTACGCCACTTGGTGGATTCGCCAGAATGTCGAACGCGCGATCATGAATCAGTCGCGCACGGTACGTCTGCCGGTCTACGTGATCAAGGAACTCAATATCGTCTTGCGCGCCATGCGTCGGCTTGACCGGGAACGCGGTGCCCAGGATGAGTCGCCCGGCGCCATGCTCGACGATGTGGCGCGACTGCTCGACCGTCCGGTCGCGGAGATACGCCAGCTCTTGGCGCTCAACGAGCGTTCCGCCTCGCTGGATTCTCCGCTCGACATCGATCCCGAGTTATCGATGTCCGATTCGATGGCCGATGAGACGGCCGAAGACCCCGCTGCCCATCTTGCTCAGCAAGAGGCCGAGGCCCTTGTTGCCGACTGGGTGGCACAACTTAGCGACCGTCAGCGTCTGGTCGTGGAGCGCCGCTATGGCCTCGGCGGCCAGGATCCGACGACGCTGGAGGATATCGCCAGTGATCTGGGGCTGACCCGCGAACGGGTACGGCAGATTCAGATGGAGGCGCTGTCCACGCTGAGGAAGCGCATCGCGCGCGACGGCTTGACGCCTGACGCGCTACTTTGAAGCGCGCAGCGCCGCGGCCAGGTCCATGACGGCCGCCGCATAGAAGCTGCTGCGGTTGTAGCGCGTGATGACATAGAAGTTGCGATAGCCGAGGCGGTATTCCGTCATCGCGGCGGGCGTGATCAGATCAATCATGGCGGCGGGCCGGTCGGGAATCACCGTGTCGCCGGCGCCGTCCGCAAGGGATACCGTCCCCGGCGCTGCCGGAGACATAACTATTGAAATGCCGACATTGGCGGCTTCCATCTGAGTTGGTGTGCGTTGCGGTGAGATGCCTTCATCGATCAGCGCCTGGATGCCGTCGCCGCTGACGGTGACGACCACGGCGATCGGCGCATCCCGCTCCCAGCCGTGCTCGACCAGAAAATTCGCCACGCTGCCGATCGCATCGGCCCGGCTGGCGGTCAGATCGATGCGGCCGTCGTGATCGAAGTCGATGGCGAAACGCCGGCGAGAGGATGGCAGGAACTGCGGCAAACCCAGCGCGCCGGCATAGGATCCGGTGTAGCTCAGCGGGCTGCGGTTTTCCTCGCGGGCCAGCAGCAGCAGTTCTTCAAGTTCCTTGCGAAACAGCTCGGCCCGCGGCGGATAGTCGAAGGCCAGCGTGCTGAGCGCGGCGAAGGTGGGAAAGCGGCCCAGCTGTTTGCCGTAGATGGTCTCGACACCAATGATGGCGGCAATGATTTCGGTCGGCACGCCAAAGCGCTCTTCGGCGGCGGCAAGTTCCGTGGCATAGGTCAGCATGAAGCGGCGGCCGGCGGCGATGCGTTTCGGCTCGACAAAGCGGCCGCGGTAGGCGTGCCAGGAGCGCACGGCGGGGTCCCTGGGCGGCATGATGGCCTTGATCACGGCGACCACGGGTTTCGTGCGGCGAAACAATTCGCCAAGGACGTCGGGGTCAAACCCGTGGCGGGCTTGCATTTCCAAGACGAAGGCCTGCACGTCGTCACGCTGCGCATAACTTTCGGCGCGCAGGCCGCAGCTCAGCAGGGTCAGCGACAGGAGCAAAAGCAGGCGCGTCATGGTCGGAAGGCGGCGATCCGGTTCTTCAACCGGATCAGGTCAGCGGCTTGCGGTGCAGGCTCGTAGCGCAGGCGGGCATACAGCGCAGCAATTTCACGGATGCCGTCACCATGGGTCGGATCGGTGGCGGCGGCGCGCTCGGCGAAGTCCAGCGGCCCTTCCCATGCCTGCCAGACAATTCCGCGTCGGGCGAGCCGGGTGGTAAAGCGTCGCCATGCGGCGAGTGCCGGATCGACGCGCAGGCGATTGCGCAGTATCCAGAGGGTCAGTCCCAGCATCACCATCCCGCAGAGAACCGCGAGTACGGCGGTCATGCTGCGCCAGTCGGGCTCCTTGAGGCCCAGGCTGGCCAGCAGATCGCGCTGGCGCTGCGGGTTGTAGCCCAGGACCCACTGATTCCAGCCATTCGTGACGGCGTCCAGCCGGTAGCGCAATTCCTTGAGCCAGGCCAGATCGGCACGAGCCAGGAAGGGCAGCCCTTCGTTGGCCGGGATTGCCGCTGCCAGATTGCTGTTGATGCGACTCGGTGCCGAGATCGCCGTCGGATCGATGCGCACCCAGCCGCGCCCGGCGAGCCAGACTTCGGTCCAGGCATGGGCGTCGTACTGGCGGACTTCCAGGTAGCCGTCCACGGGATTGATTTCACCACCCTGATAGCCGGCGACCACTCGCGCCGGTACGCCGGCGACGCGCAGGGTGAAGACAAAGGCGGCGGCAAAGTGCTCGCAGAAGCCACGCTTCGAATCGAAAAGAAACTCATCGACCATATCGGCGCCCAGCAGCGGCGGGTTCAGCGTGTAGATCAGTAGTTGCTGATTGAACAAGTTCTCCGCGGCGGCGAGGATCGCAGCACCGTCATCGCCATGCTGGGCACGCCAGGCGGCGCCGATGGCACGAATGCGCGGGTTGCCACCTTCCGGCAGCGCCAGCGCGCTGCGCAAAATGCCTGGCGCTTCATTTACGCCCGCGACTGCCTCCGGCCAGGCGCGCTGCGTATAGCGCAGCCGGTTGCGCACGGGCTGGCGCGCGATGGGCTGATAGTCGCTGGTCAGTGCGCTCTCCGGCGGCAAGGTGGCCGGCAGCTCCAGGGCAAACAGCCAGTATTTCCCGTGCGGCTCCAGTGTTACTTCGTAATCCACCGGCGCGCCAAGTCCGGCATACGGAACCTCGGGATAGGCTCCTATGGTTTGCGCAACACGCCAACTGCGGCCGTCGAACGAGGGCATCACCGGGCCGCGCCAATAAAGCTGCGATTGCGGCGGAACGGCATCGTTGAACTTCACGCGGAACGCGATTGCATCCGACTGCGAGAGTTGCGCAATCGAACCGGGCGCCATGGTGTCGGACAATCCGGAGACGGCTGAAAACCGATCCTGCGGAATGCCCCATAGCGGCCCTTGCACGCGAGGAAAGAGCAGGAACAGCAGCAGCATGAATGGCATTGCCTGGGCCAGCAGCAGCGCGGCCCGGCGCAATTGCTCCTGCGGTCGCGGGCGGTCATCGCTGGCCGCCAGCAGGGCGGCGGTGGTGACCAGCACCGTCAGCCCGGCCAGCAATGCCGTCGGGATGGTCTGAGTGAACAGGAACTGGCCAAGAACCAGGAAATAGCACAGCAGTGCCGTCGCCACGGCATCGCGCGCGGCCCGCAGTTCAAGCAGCTTCAAGGCGAGAAAGACCACCAGCAATGCTGTGCCCGGTGTGCGGCCGAGAATTGTCCGGTATTGCAGGAACACGCCGACCGTACCGGCGAAAACCAGGATCAGCAGCAGCCAGCGCGGCGGCAAGCGCCAGTGTTTCCATGTCAGCGCCGCGCGCCAGATGAACGTGCTTGCGGTGGCCAGCGCGAGCCACAATGGAACTTGCTGCACCAGCGGCGCGCTGGCGGCAAT
>JANMTA010000016.1:0-14125 GCA_031389965.1 Betaproteobacteria bacterium | reverse complement strand
GGCTGCGCTACTGCGTGCCGTCTGGTACGGGTGGCGAGCTAGGCGGTGCGCTTGCAACGCTGGACTCGCGGGCGCTGGTGGTCATTCGTGAAACGCTTGCTTTTTATTCACCGCTGGCTGATTTTTCTTTTGCCATGCAGGATGGCGTCGTTGAACCACTTAACAGTACCAGTTGCCATGTAACTTTTTCCTTAATCAAAAACGAACGAATCGGCCACCGCTGCGGGCTGCAAAACACCGCACCCCGGCCGGGGCATGTTTGAGGTTCAAGCTCGGAGTAGCAGAGGGGGCCAAGCGGAGTTTCAGAGGAGCTGCGATTTGACAGACTGTGAGACGACCGTAGGTCACTGCGGGGGAATTTGAACTAAACACGTTCCGCGTTTTACGCACATTGTCAAGCAGCGTCAACAACTTTCGATGTTGCATCGCACATTCCCGCCTCTTGCATATTGGACGATCGCCCCTAAATACCGTTACATCGGCGCCCTATTCCCCTCTTTTTCGTGGTGTTGAACTGTGCGGGAATCACATTAGAATCCAGTCATGGTTACACGCAAGCAAGTCGGTCCGGAGGGCGGCGCGGCACTGGCACCCGAGCAAAGCCGGACCAAGCCGCCACCGATGTACAAGGTACTGCTGCTCAACGACGATTTCACTCCGATGGATTTCGTAGTGGTGGTACTGGAAAAGTTTTTTGGTTTGTCGCGTGAGCAATCGACGCAAGTCATGCTCAAAGTGCATCGCGAAGGAAAAGGTGCCTGCGGAGTGTATCCTCGCGACGTAGCAGCGACAAAAGTTGAGCAGGTGAGCGAATTTTCACGTCGGCACCAGCACCCGCTGGCTTGCGTGATGGAGGAAAACTGATGATTGCCCAGGAACTCGAAGTCAGCTTGCACATGGCCTTTGTCGAAGCGCGACAGAAGCGCCATGAATTCATCACCGTCGAGCATCTCCTGCTGGCGCTGCTGGACAACCCTTCTGCCGCAGAAGTGTTGCGCGCCTGCGCGGCCGACATCGAAGGTCTGCGCAAGGAACTGCTGACTTTCATCAATGAACACACGCCAACGGTGGCAGGCAGCGAAGAAATCGACACGCAGCCAACCCTAGGCTTCCAGCGCGTGATCCAGCGTGCAATCCTGCACGTCCAGTCTTCGGGGAAGAAGGAAGTCACCGGTGCCAACGTACTGGTGGCCATCTTTGGCGAAAAGGACTCCCATGCGGTGTTCTTTCTGCAGCGCCAGAACGTAACGCGCCTCGATGTTGTGAATTTCATTTCTCATGGCATCACCAAGACGCCGCAAGCAAGAAGCAAGGAAGATCCGGCCGAGACCGAAGTCGAATCGCAGGAAAAGGGTGGTGCGCTTGAAAGCTTCACCCAGAACCTCAACCAGTTGGCGCTGACGGGCAAGATCGATCCTCTGATCGGCCGCGACAAAGAACTGGAACGGGTGATCCAGACCCTGTGCCGTCGCCGCAAGAACAATCCCTTGCTGGTCGGTGAGGCAGGCGTTGGCAAGACAGCCATTGCGGAAGGGCTTGCCCGCCACATTGTCGAAGGCAGCGTGCCCGAGATTCTCGCCAATGCCACCGTCTATTGCCTGGACATGGGCGCACTCCTTGCCGGCACCAAGTATCGTGGCGACTTCGAACAGCGTCTGAAGGGTGTCCTCAAGCAATTGGCGGACAACCCCAACGCGATTTTGTTCATTGACGAGATTCATACCCTGATCGGAGCGGGCGCTGCCTCCGGTGGCACCATGGACGCCTCAAATCTCCTCAAGCCCGCCTTGTCATCAGGCGCGTTGAAATGTATCGGTGCCACGACCTATACCGAATTTCGCGGCGTGTTCGAAAAGGATCACGCCTTGTCCCGTCGGTTCCAGAAGGTCGATGTGGATGAGCCGTCGGTGGACGAAACCGTATCGATACTGCGCGGCCTCAAGTCCCGTTTCGAGGAGCATCACGGGGTCAAGTATTCTGCCGCCGCAATCTCCAGCGCAGCCGAACTGGCAGCCAAGTACATCAATGATCGCCATCTGCCGGACAAAGCCATTGACGTTATCGACGAGGCCGGCGCCGCCCAGCGCATCCTGCCAAAATCCAAGCAGAAGAAGACTATCGGCAAGCTCGAGATAGAGGATATCGTTGCCAAGATCGCCCGGATACCGCCGCAACATGTCTCGGCCGACGACCGCTCGGCTCTGAAGAACCTCGACCGGGATCTGAAGAACATGGTGTTTGGCCAGGAAGTCGCGATCGATGCACTGGCCAGAGCGATCAAGATGTCGCGCTCGGGTCTCGGTGACCCGCAAAAGCCGATCGGCTGCTTCCTTTTCTCCGGGCCCACCGGCGTGGGGAAGACCGAGGTTGCGCGCCAGCTGGCCTACGGCATGGGCATCGAACTGATCCGTTTCGATATGTCCGAATACATGGAACGCCATGCCGTGAGCAGACTGATCGGCGCGCCACCGGGCTATGTAGGCTTCGATCAGGGCGGACTGCTCACCGAAGCGGTGACCAAGAAGCCGCACGCCGTACTGCTGCTTGACGAGATCGAGAAGGCCCACCCGGAGGTATTCAACATCCTGCTGCAGGTAATGGACCATGGCACCCTGACCGACAACAATGGTCGCAAGGCGGATTTCCGCAATGTGGTGATTGTCATGACCACCAATGCCGGCGCCGAAGCCCTGCAGAAGACCAGCATCGGCTTCACCACCAACAAGGGCCAGGGCGACGAGATGGCTGATATCAAGCGCATGTTCACGCCGGAGTTCCGCAACCGGCTGGATGCGATCATCTCCTTCCGCGCACTCGATGCTGAAATCATCCTGCGTGTGGTCGACAAGTTCCTCATGCAACTTGAAGGCCAGTTGCACGAAAAGAAGGTCGAGGCGATCTTCACCGACGCGCTACGCGCCTGGCTGGCGGAGAAAGGCTTCGATCCTCTGATGGGCGCACGACCGATGGCGCGCCTGATCCAGGACACGATCCGTTCCGCATTGGCCGACGAATTGCTTTTCGGCAAACTGGTTCACGGCGGTCGCGTCACGATCGACCTCGACGAGAACGAGAAGATCAAGCTCAGCTACGAAGAGGCGGCCAACTCACCTGTCATCCCTTCCGCGATTTAAGCACCGGGGCGCGCTCGCGCGCGGGCATACCTGCCGGCGCAGCTGTTTATTTTTAGTTTCTCTCCCACCATGGACCTGCTCACCACCGATCTCTGCGACGCCCACGAAGACAAAGTGCGCGTCGTTGAACCCATGTTCAGCAGCTTCGGCGGTCGCGCCGCTTTTTTCGGTCGCATCGCTACACTCAAGCTTTTCGAAGACAACTCACTGGTCAGGAAGGCGCTTGAATCTCCCGGAGAGGATCGCGTGCTGGTAATAGACGGTGGCGGCAGTCTGCGCCGGGCGCTGGTCGGTGACCAACTCGCGGCGCTGGGCGTCAAGAACGGCTGGGCCGGCATCGTCGTTTATGGCTGCATTCGAGATTCCCGTGCCATCAGCGACATGGATATCGGGGTGTTTGCGATTGACACCCACCCAATGAAGACGGTGAAGAAGAATGTCGGCGACTCGGATATCCCGGTGCATTTCGGCGGAGTCACTTTTACTCCCGGCGAATGGCTATATGCAGACGAGGACGGTGTGATCGTCAGCGCTGCGGCGCTGCACAGATAGTCTTGTATAAGACATATATCAACAAAGCTAGAAATCCTTCGCTTTAGCGAAATACTTCTCGCATTACGAAATACGCAATTCAATTTATTGTTAAATAACAATAAAATATTTCTTCAAGTCTTATATAAGACTGTTGCTGCAACGCAAAATCCTCTTTATACTGTCGTCACTGCTCCCGCTTTGGAGCACCCCCTTCGACAAACCCCTCTAGAGGATTGAACATGACTGATCGCAAAGCACAAGCCGCCGCCCTGGCCAAGGACTGGGCCGAAAACCCCCGCTGGAAAGGCATCAAGCGCGGATACAGCGCTGACGACGTGGTACGCCTGCGCGGTTCCTTCCCCATTGAATACACGCTCGCCCGTCGCGGTGCCGAGAAACTGTGGGATCTGGTCAACAACACGCCCTACGTTAACTGCCTTGGCGCCCTCACCGGCGGCCAGGCAATGCAGCAGGTCAAGGCCGGCATCAAGGCCATCTACCTGTCGGGCTGGCAAGTCGCTGCAGACAACAACAGCTATGCGTCGATGTATCCTGACCAATCCTTGTACCCCGTGGACTCGGTGCCGAAGGTGGTCGAGCGCATCAACAACTCCTTCCGTCGCGCCGATGAAATCCAGCATTCCAAAGGCGTCAATGTTGGCGACAAGGGTTACATCGACTACCACGTGCCGATCGTGGCCGATGCGGAAGCGGGTTTCGGCGGTGTCCTGAACGCCTTCGAACTGATGAAAGCCATGATCCGCTCCGGCGCCGGCGGCGTGCATTTCGAAGACCAGCTGGCTTCGGTCAAAAAGTGCGGCCACATGGGCGGCAAGGTGCTGGTGCCGACACAGGAAGCCGTGCAGAAGCTGATCGCCGCCCGCATGGCCGCCGACATCCTCGGCACGCCGACCATTATCCTGGCCCGTACCGATGCCGAAGCCGCCGACCTCGTGACTTCCGACTTTGATGAAAATGACAAGCCCTTCATCACCGGCGAGCGCACCGCGGAAGGCTTCTACAAGACCAAAAAGGGTCTTGGGCAAGCCATCAGTCGCGGCCTCGCCTACGCGCCTTACGCTGACATGGTGTGGTGCGAAACCGGCACGCCGGATCTGGCGTTCGCCAAGGCGTTTGCCGAAGGGATTCGCGCCAAGTTCCCCGGCAAGCTGCTGGCCTACAACTGCTCACCTTCGTTCAACTGGAAGAAGAATCTCGACGATGCCACCATCGCCAAGTTCCAGCGCGAGCTCGGCGCCATGGGCTACAAGTACCAGTTCATCACCCTGGCCGGCATCCACAACATGTGGTACCACATGTACGACCTGTCGCAGGACTACATGGCACGCGGCATGACCGCCTACGTCGAAAAAGTGCAAGAGCCTGAATTTGCTGCCCGCGATCGTGGCTACACCTTCGTTTCGCACCAGCAGGAAGTCGGCACCGGCTACTTCGATGACGTCACCACTGCAGTCCAGGGTGGCGCGTCATCGGTCACCGCGCTACACGGTTCGACTGAAGAAGAGCAGTTCCACTAAGCAGAAAACAGCCGCTAACAAGAAAGCCGTAGCGGGAAACCGCTGCGGCTTTTTTTCTGGGCTAAAGTGACAACACTCGACTTACCCCCACCTCACCAATGACGGCTCGGCTCCCCGGGAAGGATACTTCCATGCTGTGGTCTGCTCTGCAGATTATCCTGCTGGTCTATCTGGGTCTGGCGGCGCTGATCTATTTCAAACAGTCCTCACTGGTCTTCCTGCCGGAAATGGATCGTGGATTTCGTGCCAGCCCGACTGACATCGGCCTGCCCTTCAACCCCCTGCGACTGGCCACCACGGACGGCGAAACCCTCGATGGCTGGTTTGTGCCCGCGGATACGAAACGCGCGACCCGCGGTCTGGTGATTTTCTTGCACGGCAATGCGGGGAACATCGGCCATCGGCTGGATTACCTGCGGATGTTCCATGATCTCGGACTGGCGACCCTGATCATCGACTATCGCGGTTACGGCCGCAGCAGCGGAGCACCGTCGGAAGAGGGCACCTATCTCGATGCCGCAGCCGCCTGGCAGCATGCCACTCAAGTGCTCGGCTTCGCGGCCGGCCGCATCGTGTTCTTCGGCGAGTCGCTGGGCGGGGGTGTCGCGGCACAACTGGCCGCGGAGAATCGTCCCGCGGCCCTGATACTGGCGTCGACCTTTACCTCGGTGCCCGACATGGGAGCCGATCTGTATCCGTGGTTGCCGATACGGCTGCTCGCCCGCATCCGTTATGACACCCTGGCACGTCTGCCGCAGATTGCCTGCCCGGTGTTGGTAATCCACAGCCGCAACGACGACATCATTCCCTTCGCCCATGGGCGACGGCTGTTCGAGGCTGCGCGCCAGCCAAAGCAGTTTCTTGAAATCGAAGGTGGTCACAACGAGGGATTCGTCTTTGGCGAGAAACACTGGATCAAGCAACTGGACGGATTCCTGCGGCAGGCCTTGCCAAATCCGGATCAGGCGCCAGCCGCAGTTTCCCAATAGGCCGGATCGCGCCAGGTCGCTTTCAGCAAATCGATGAACAGCCTGACGCGCAGAGGCAGATGTCGACGCTGCGGTACAACCGCGTGAATGCCCACCGGCGGCGCAGCGAATGCGTCGAGCACCGTCACCAAGCGCCCCGCCGTGATATCAGCGCCGACTTCCCACAGCGAGCGCCAGGCCAGCCCCTTGCCGGCCAGGGCCCAGTCATGCAACACGGCGCCGTCGTTGCACTCCAGGCTGCCGCCCACCTTGATCACCCGCACCTCACCTTCGACCCGCAAGGTCCAGCCGCGCTGCTGGCGCAGCGACAGGCAGTTGTGTTCAACCAGAGAAGTCGGTGCTGGCG
This sequence comes from Betaproteobacteria bacterium, assembly GCA_031389965.1. GTDB lineage: Bacteria > Pseudomonadota > Gammaproteobacteria > Burkholderiales > Rhodocyclaceae > Sulfuritalea. The sequence goes on along the minus strand of JANMTA010000016.1, from coordinate 7,584 downwards.
GTACGCCGAATTTCGCAATGTAGCCTGGGCTGGCAACAACGACGCGCTGCATTTCTCCCAGCCGGATGCTGATCAGGCTCGAATCCGAGAGATCGCCGATGCGTATGGCGCAGTCTACGTTCTCATCGACCAGATCGACGAGCCGGTCCGAGAGGTCGAGCCACACAGTTACATCCGGATTGCCTTCGATGAATCGAGTCAACAGCGGGGCCACGTGACGCCGTCCAAAACCGGCCGGCGCGGATACCTTCAAGTGGCCGCCGGGGCGAATGCCGCCCAGACTTACCGCGCCTTCGGCATCGGCCAGTTCGCGCAGGATGCGCTGGCAATCCTCGAGAAACGCCGCGCCCTCGAAGGTCAGGGAAATCCTTCGCGTGGTGCGCAACAGCAACTTGACGCCGAGACGTTCCTCCAGTGCATCGAGACGCCGACCAACAATGGCCGGGGTCACGCCCTCGGCACGCGCGGTGGCAGACATGCTGCCGCGACTTGCGACGCCAACAAAGGCAGATATCTGCTTGAATTGATCCATTCGATACTATTAGTCCATAATAAATTGATCGAATCATAGCTTCTCTATGGAAACAGGCAAGAATAGAATTTGCCCATCGTCCTACACCACCCCAAGGAGCCCCTACATGAACCTGCCTGCCGGTATTCAGATCAACGCCCCCCGCAGTTCCCAAAACGCCGCCGACTACGCAAAAATACTCACGCCCGAAGCCATGGCACTGGTCGCCAAGCTGCACCGCGCCTTCGAGCCCCGTCGCCAGGAACTGCTCAAGGCCCGCGTTGCCCGCCAAGCGAGTATCGACGCCGGTGGAATGCCTGATTTCCTGCCCGAGACCAAGCACATCCGCGAAGGCGACTGGAAGATTGCGCCCTTGCCCAAGGCCCTCGAACGTCGCCACACCGAGATCACCGGCCCGGTAGAAGCCAAGATGGTCATCAACGCCTACAACTCCGGGGCGGACAGCTACATGACCGACTTCGAGGATTCCAACAGCCCGAAGTGGGACAACCTGATCCAGGGCCAGATCAACATCTACAAGGCCATCCGCCGCGAACTGAGTTTCAGGAACGAAGCCGGCAAGGAATACAAACTCAACGACAAGGTCGCCACGCTGCAAGTGCGGCCGCGCGGCTGGCATCTGGACGAAAAGCATGTGCTGATCGACGGCCAGCGCGTCTCCGGCGGCGTCTTCGACTTCGCCCTGTTCCTCTTCCACAACGCCAAGGAACAGCTCGCCCGCGGCGCCGGCCCCTACTTCTATCTGCCGAAGATGGAAAGCCACCTCGAAGCCCGGCTGTGGAACGACATTTTCATCATGGCGCAAAAGGAAGTCGGCCTGCCGCAGGGCACCATCAAGGCCACGGTGCTGATCGAAACCATACTGGCCACCTTCGAACTCGAAGAAATCCTCTATGAGCTTCGCGAGCACAGTGCCGGCCTCAACGCCGGGCGCTGGGATTACATTTTCTCCTGCATCAAGAAGTTCAAGCGCAACAAGGACTTCTGCCTCGCCAATCGCGGCGCGATCACCATGGAAGTGCCCTTCATGCGCAGCTACGCTCTGGCGCTGGTCAAGGCCTGCCACAAGCGCGGCGCCCCGGCGATGGGCGGCATGAGCGCGCTGATTCCGATCAAGAACGACCCGGTGGCCAACGAGAAGGCGCTGGCCGGCATCCGCCATGACAAGACCCGTGACGCCAACGACGGCTTCGACGGTGGCTGGGTGGCCCACCCGGGGCTGGTGTCGATTGCCGCCGAGGAATTCAAGAAGGTGCTGGGCGATCGCCCCAACCAGTGGGAAAAGCAACGCGACGAAAACTTCGGCCCCAAGGACTGGCTCAACTTCCAGCCCGAACAGCCGATCACTGAAGTTGGAGTCCGCAACAACATCAACGTCGGCATCCATTACCTCGGAAGCTGGCTCGCCGGCAACGGCTGCGTGCCCATCCACAACCTGATGGAAGATGCTGCCACGGCGGAGATCAGCCGCTCGCAGGTGTGGCAGTGGGTAGTTAGCCCCAAGGGCAAGCTTGATGACGGCCGCAAGGTCACCGCTGACATGGTCCGCGCCATCATTCCCGAGGAACTGGCAAAGGTGAAGGCCACCGTCACCGCCCAGGGCGAGAAGACCGAAACCTACGACCAGGCGGCGAAGATCTTCGAGGAGATGTCGCTGGCCGACAACTATCCGGAGTTCCTCACGCTGCCGCTGTACGAGGCGATGGAATAGGGATCATCGATAAGCGCCGATAAAAAGTCGGCGCTGGCAACACGGCGACAACAACGGCGCGCGGGGCAACCCGTGCGCCGTTTGCCTTGCCGGATAGCACCCCAGCTTTGCGCATGGATTGCTTGAGCCCAAAAATAGCCTGTTCCAATGGGGTAATCATTTTTTTTACTCGATGAGTCAGGCGCGGCCTGCAATAATCCCCTGCAGACAATAGTGACGCTGGTATGACGTTGCGTTGAAGGGGGACAGGTAAGGTATCAGCTGGCACCGGAGTGCCACCGAATATGCCTTGCCATTTCCATTGACTCGAAAACAAACGCTTGTGCCTTTCATGGCAAGCGGATTAATTGGATTCGTAAGATGGCTGACGAAGCGAACAAAACCGAATGCAAGGAAGGTTTCTTCCGCTGCCTTCTCAACCCGCCGAAATGCTCGATGCTGCGCATGATCGTGATCGGCGTGCTGGGCGGCGTCATCATCTGGGGCGGCCTCAATACCGGCGTCGAATACACCAATCGCACCGAGTTCTGCCTCTCCTGCCACACCATGCAGACGCCTTACGAGGAACTCAAGAAGACGGTGCATTACAGCAACCGCACCGGAACCAGCGTCGGTTGCTCGGATTGCCACGTCGCCAGCAGCAAGGAGCCCTTCGACTACGCGCGCAAACTAACGCAGAAGGTCTTCGCCTCCAAGGATGTAATCGGCGAAATTCTGGGCACGATTGATACGCCAGAGAAATTCGAGGCGCATCGCCTGACGATGGCCAAGCGCGTCTGGGCGCACATGAAGGAAACGGATTCCAAGGAATGCCGCAATTGCCACAAGTTCGACAAGATGGACACGACGAAGCAGAAAGATCGTTCCGTCGTGAAGCACGAAGGTGCGGTTCAGGATGGCAAGACCTGCATCGACTGCCACAAGGGCATCGCGCACAAACCGGTGCACCATTTGCTGGAAGGCGGACAGGCCTCCGCCAGTGCGGCTGCCGCAAGCACTGCGCCGCCAGCACACACCGCAGCCCCGGCAGCGCCAAAGGTCGAGACCGCGGGCACCCAGAAGGCTGCAACCGCCGGCACGGCCGCCGCACCAGCGACCACTGCACCAACTGCCGCCGTGGCCGTCGTCGCGGCGCCGGTTCAACCGGCGAAGGCAGCGCCAAAGGCAGAAACGACCGGTGCCGCCACCCCCGCCGCCAGCACGATCACCGCGCTGGACTGGAGCAAAGTGCCGACTCGCCAGATCAAGGTGTTCTATCCGGGCCAGGCCGGCCTGGAGTGGGTGATGAACAAGGCCGACCACTCCTCCGCTGCCGACATCATTGAAAAGAAACGTGCCTGCGCCAAGTGCCACGAAGGCGATGCCAACGAAGTCGGCGCCGCGATCGTGGCCGGCAAGCCGGTGGGCGTTTCCAAGACCGTCATGGAGCCGAATCCGCCAGCGGGCAAGGTAGGATTCATCCCGGTGACGTTCCAGACCGCCCATGATGGCAGCAAGATCTATTTCCGCTTCGAATGGGTGCCGCCGAAGAACGGCGACAAGAAACTGGACCCGAAGAACGAAGTCAAGCTCACCATGATGTTCGACGGTGGCGGTACGGTCGAAGGCAGCGATCAGAACGGCTGCTGGGCCACCTGCCACGTCGACCTGCGCACCATGAGGGATGCCAAGGATGACAAGAAGACGAAATACATCAACGGCGCCGACCTCGCGGGTGGCAAGTTCATGGACCTGATCCAGTTCCGCAGTGGCAAGGGCCAGAACCCGGTCGACGGATGGGTCGACAGCGAACGTCACATGGACGGCGGCAAGAGCGGGCTCAAGGCAGAAGGCCGGAAGGAAGGCAACAAGTGGATTGTGACCTTCGAGCGTGCCCTGGCCGGCGCCGGCAAAGGTGACCATGTCATTACCGACGACAAGGTGTATAACTTCGGCTTCGCGCTTCACGAGGACTTTACCAACGCCCGCTTCCACTATGTTTCGCTGGGCTATCAGTTTGGCCTCGACAAACCCAATCCGGGCGTGAAAAACTATATCGAAGTACAAAAGCAGTGACGCGGCAATTGATTTTTCAGCAGTACATTCATCAATACCAAGGAGGAGACAAGATGATGATGAAGTGGAGAGGATGGGCGCTGGCCACCGGCGTTCTGGCTGTATCCGCGATGGCCCAGGCGGCGCCGCCAACGGCCGCGATGCTGTCGAATGCCTGTGCCGGCTGTCACGGCACCAACGGCGGCAGCGCCGGGCCGACCATGCCAAGCCTGGCGGGTCAGTCCAAGGAAGCCATTGAAGTCGCCATGAAGAAGTTCAAGAGCGGCGAGCGGCCCGGGACGATCATGGGTCGCCTGGCGAAGGGTTACAGCGAAGCCGAGGTTACCGCCATGGCCGAGTTCTTCTCCAAGCAGAAACTTCACCCCACCAGCCAGAATCTCGACAAGGCGAAGATCGCCAAGGGCGCCAGCCTGCAAGAGAGTAACTGCGGCCGCTGCCACATCGAGGACGGCAAGGAAGGCAAGGACGACACTCCGGCCATGGCCAGCCAGTGGCTGCCCTACATGCAGATGCAGATGGCCGACTACCTGTCGGGCAAACGCACGATGCCGGAAAAAATGAAAGAGAAGGTCGATCCGATGTCGAAGGAAGACATCGAAGCCCTCTTGCACTTCTACGCCAGCGTTAAATAAGGGAGAACACAACATGACTCTGGATCGCAGAAGTTTTCTCAAGTTGGTCGGCGCCGGCGCCGGTGCGGCGGGTGCAGTGGGCCTGCCAATGATTGGACAGGCCGCTGAACTGATGCCCAAATCGGCCAAACGTGTCGTCGTGATCGGCGGCGGTTACGGCGGCACCATCGCTGCCAAGTACATTCGCATGATGGACAAGAGCATCGAAGTGGTGATGATCGAGCGCAATGATCATTTCGTCTCCTGCCCGTTCAGCAACCTTTACATCGGCGGCGTCATCACGGAGATGGGTACGCTGACCATCAAGTACGACAAGCTCACCGCGAATCACGGCGTCAAGGTCGTGCAAGCCGAAGTCACCGCCATCGACCCGGCCGGAAAGTCGGTCACGACATCCAAGGGAACGATCGCCTATGATCGCCTCGTGGTATCGCCCGGCATTGATTTCCGCCTGGAAGAAATGAAGGGCTACGATGCCGCCGCGATGGAAGTGATGCCGCATGCCTGGAAGGCCGGTCCGCAGACCGTCCTGCTGCGCAAGCAACTGGTCGACATGAAGGATGGCGGCACCGTAGTGATGACCGTGCCGCTGGCGCCCTACCGTTGCCCGCCCGGACCATACGAACGCGCCAGCATGATTGCGCACTACCTTAAGCAGAACAAGCCGAAGTCGAAAATTATCGTGCTCGATGCCAACCCCGACATCACATCGAAGGGCGGCCTGTTCAAGAAGGGCTGGAAGGACAACTACGAAGGCATCATCGACTACCGTCCGGCCAAAAAAGTCACCGAGGTCGATGCCAAAGCCATGGCCGTCATGGTCGAAGGTCTCGAAGAGGTCAAGGGCGATGTCATCAACGTGATTCCGCCGCAACGCGCCGGACAGATCGCCGTCGCTGCCGGCCTCGTCGGTGATGACAAGAACTGGTGCCCGGTCAATGCAACCACCTTCGAGTCAACCAAGCATGCCGGCATACATGTCATCGGCGATGCCTGCGTCGCCGGAGCAATGCCGAAATCGGGCTATTCGGCCAACTCCGAAGCCAAGATCTGCGCAACCAATGTTGTGGCGTTGCTGAACGGCAAGGAGACCACGGAACTGTCGGGCATCAACGTCTGCTACAGCTACATAACTGACAAGGATGCTGTCAGTGTCGCTGGCGTTTATACCGTCAAGGAAGGCAAGATCATTGCCGTGCCGAATTCCGGCGGCGTTTCGCCGGCAGACTTCTCGGCCGCCAAAACCGAGGCCATGTATGCCGAAAGCTGGCTGAAGAACATCCTGACTGAAATGTCGACCTGAGATTTGGCAACCGAAAAAGACAAACCCCGCCACCTGGCGGGGTTTGTCTTTTGTGGCCCACGCTTTCTGCTCGGCGCTGCTCTATTTGTGCCCCGTGCTGCCAAAGCCGCCAGCGCCACGGTCGCTGGCCGGGAATTCGTCTACCACATTGAAGGCCGCCTGTACCACCGGCACCACCACCAGTTGTGCCAAACGATCCAGCGGGTTCAGCGTGAAGGTATCGTGGCCGCGATTCCAGGTGGACACGAATATCTCACCCTGATAGTCGGAGTCGATCAGGCCGACCAGATTGCCCAGCACAATGCCGTGCTTGTGGCCCAAGCCGGAGCGCGGGAGGATCATCGCCGCCAAGCCCGGATCAGACAGATGAATCGCGATGCCTGCCGGAATCAGGACGGTTTCACCCGGTTGAATTTTTATCGCAAACTCGATACAGGCGCGCAAGTCAATGCCCGCCGATCCCGGCGTGGCATATTGCGGCGCGTAGCGCTCGTCCTTCAGACGCACATCGAGAATCTTCAGGTCAATGCTGGCCACGCGGCTTCTCCATCAGTCTGGCGATGTGCGTGACGATGCCGCGCGCCACCTCGGACTTGTCCGCTGGCGGCAGCACATGCACGCCGGCCGAATCAAACAGGGTCACCGCATTGGTATCGCCGCCCAAACCGTCCTGCACCAGATTGCCAACCACCAGCGCGAGTTTCTTGGCCACGCGCTTGCCTTCCGCGTAGGCCGCCAGATCCCGGCTTTCAGCGGAAAAACCGACACAAAACGGGGCATCGGGCAGCGCCGCTACCTCGGCAAGGATATCGGGATTGGCTTCGAGTTCGAGCGTCAGGCTACTGGTGCTTTTCTTGATCTTCTGCAGGACGGCTTGCCGCGGCCGATAGTCGGCTACCGCCGCGACGCCGATGAACACATCCTGTCCGGGCAATGCCTGCATCACCGCTTCGCGCATTTGCAGGGCACTTTGCACATTCACCCGATGCACGCCGCGTGGTGTAGCTAGTGCCACCGGCCCGGCAACCAGGGTCACCCCGGCGCCGGCTTGTTCGCAGGCGCGCGCCAGCGCGAACCCCATCTTGCCTGAACTTGAGTTGGTGAGGCCACGTACCGGATCAAGCGCTTCAAAGGTCGGCCCGGCGGTCAGCAAGACACGTATACCCGCAAAGGTTTTGGCTTGCAGGGATCCATACAGATCATCAAACAACTCGGCAGCTTCGAGCATGCGGCCATCACCCACTTCACCACAGGCCTGCTCGCCATGCGCGGGACCGAGGATGCTCACGCCATCCGCTCTCAGTTGCGCGACATTGCGCTGCGTCGCGGGGTTTTCCCACATCTGCCGGTT
>JANMTA010000008.1:0-3567 GCA_031389965.1 Betaproteobacteria bacterium | reverse complement strand
CCGTCGACGGCTTCCGAGAGGGCGAAGCAATTGGCGTCGTTTGCGATGCGCACCTCGCGTTGCAGGGCCGCTTCGAGGTCGCGCTGCAGCGGTTTGCCGATCAGGCAGGTCGTGTTGGCGTTCTTGATCAGGCCGCCGGCGCGCGATTCGGCGCCTGGGATGCCCACGCCGACAGATGCCGCCGTACCGCCAGCGCCGTCCGGGTGGATACCGTCCCCGGCGCAAGCGCGCAGGGACATAACTTTTGATTCCGCCGCCGCGACCAGGTCCGCGACTGCCCTCACGGTGGCGATGTAGTCGCCCTGCGGCGTCGCCACGCGCTCGCGCAGCAGGACTTCGCCGTCATTGCCCAGGGCGATGATCTCGATCTTGCTGCCGCCAAGGTCGACGCCGATGCGCATCAGGCCGCGTGCCTGCTCACTTGCCGAACAATCCCTTGAGCTTGTCCATGACCTTCGATTCGGCCTTGCCCTTGATGGCGCCGGCCTTCTCCTCGAGCTTGGCCTTGGCCATCTCGGCGGCCAGGTCGCCCAGCTCTGGCTTGTAGGCAAGGGCGTCGAAGGGCCCCGTGACGCGCACCGGTACGGTCAAGCTCTTGACTTTGTCGGCTTCCTTGCCGCCCTGTCCGGTGCTGGTATTGACCAGAGTGGCCTTGGCCAGGTAGTTCATCTGACCGGCGCCGATGTCGATGTCACCGGCCCCCGTGAGCCGCAGGAAAGGCGACTTCATGGCCAGGTCGTCATTACGGGCGACACCGTTGGTGATTTTCAGCGAGGCCGTGAATTCGGAAAAGTCGGTCTTGTCACCGGCCTTGGCCTTCTGCGTCGTGCCTTCGGCTTTGCCTTGCAGGGCGCTCAGCTTGGCCTTGATGTCGCGCATGGTCTGCGCCAGGTTGATGCCCTTGATCGCGCCGTCCCTGAGGCTGAGCGACGCCGTGCCGCCCAGCGCCTTCTTCATCGCGGTGACAGTGTCGCCGTGGCTGGTGAGGTCGAGCGCGACATTGCCGCGACCTTCCAGCAGGTCCTTGTCGGCCAGATCCTTCATCAGCGGGTTGATGCTGATCCCGGTCAGGTTCTGCTTGAGGCCGACCTGGTTGCCGGCCGCGTTCAGCGACAGGCTGCCGCTGGCGCTGCCTTCGTAGAGGTTCAGTGTCAGCGGCGCCACCTCCAGGCGCCCGCCGGCGAGCTTGATCTTCGCATTCACTTTCGCCAGCTTCAGCTTCGAGACCTGCAGGCTGCCGATGCGCAGCGCGCCATTGACGTCGTGTCCCTTCAGCGCCGAAAAATCCAGCTTGCTCTCCTTACCCCCGGCGGCTTGCTTGCCCTCGGGGGCCGTCTTGCCTGCGGCGGCCGGACCCGTGGCGGCTTTCTCTTCCGCTTTTTTGGGCGGCAGATATTTGTCGACATTGAGCGTGTCGATGTCGAGGTCGAAGCCCAGCGCCAGCGGCGCGAACTTCGCCACCTTGAGTTTCAGGGCGATTTTCGATTCATCGAAGCGGGTGCCCAGGTCGAGTGCGGCGCTCTGCTTCGCCAGGTCGGCGCGCAGGCTGCCCGCCAGCGGCAGCTTGAGCTGCTTCATCGGCATTTGCGGATTGGCCAGGTCGATGCTGCCGGCGAGCTTTTCCAGCGCCACGGTCTGCGCCGCGATGTCGGCCGCCACCGGGGAATCGAGGTGAGCCTTGAGCGTGGATTCGCCGGCCTTGGCATCGAGATCGAGCACCATCTTGCCGATTTTCAGTGCCTTGGCGTTCCCCTCGACCCCGGACAGTACCAGCTTGGCGACCAGCGTGCGGCCGCTGCTGGCCAGGTTCGCCGTGAGGTTCAGGGTTTCGCCCGACGACCTGTCCGGCGAAATGTCGAGCCGCGGCACGTCGAGCTTCAGCTCGAAGCTGTCGGCGCCTGTCTTGCCCTTGGCGGCGAGCGACAAGGCGTCGACCGCCAGCGTCTGCTTGCCGCTGTCCGCCTGTACGCGCCCGCTGCCGAGATCGAGGTTGGACAGGCTTGTCGTCTCCTTGTTTTTTTCATCGCGCCAGGTGAGTTGCGCGTTGGCGATTTTGATGCCGGCAATGTCGATCTGCACCGGCGCACTTGCCGTATCGCCAGCGCCGACTTTTGGCGCGGCCTTGGCGGAACCCTCCTTGTCGGCGGCGCCGCCCGTCAGGTCGGCGATGTTGAGCGTGCCGTCCTTGTGTTTCACCAGCGTCGCTTTGAGGCCATCGACTTCGATGCGCTGTACCTTCACCTGCTTCGACAGCAGCGGCATCACCGCCACCTCCACGCGCACCGAATCGAGCGCAAGAAACTCCGCCTTGCCGCCGGGTTCCGACAGCGTCAGGCGGCCGAGCTTGATGCCGACGTCGGGCCATACCGAGAGCTCGAGCTTGCCGGCGATGTCCAGCTTGCGCTGCTTCTGCTCCATGACGACGCGGGTCAGTTCGGCCTTGATCTTCTCGCCGTCGAAGAGCGCGTACAGCGTGCCAAGAGCGGCGACGACGAGGGCGAGGACGACGCCAAACGCGATGCCCAGGATGCGGAGTGGTTTCATGCGAATTTCCTGTTCCAGACAAAATCGGATAGGTTTCGCAGATTATCAGACCATGAGTCTTCGCAATGAAATATGCAAGGGATTTTGCCTGCGTCACCGCTACAATTCTTGCCTGCGAATGCTCATGACCTCCAACCGCACGCAGGAAGAGCGCGACTGGTGGGTGGCTTACAGCGAAGACCGGAAACGCGATGTGCTCCTGCGCTGCGCGCAGCGTGAGCACGTCTTGCGCTCGGGGACGGGTGATCTGGCCCCCGGCATGGGCAGCGTGGAATCGCGCCGCAAAGGGCGTACATTGTGATCCTGCGGACAGCAAACCCTGCATCATGAAATTCAAGGACTACTACGAAACTCTCGGCGTGCCGCGCAGCGCGATCCAGGACGACATCAAGCACGCCTACCGCAAGCTGGCGCGCAAGTTCCATCCGGACGTGAGCAAGGACCCTGACGCCGAGGCCCGCTTCAAGGAACTGGGTGAAGCCTATGCGGTGCTGAAGGACCCCGAGAAGCGCGCGGCCTATGACCAGATGGGCAGTCAGTGGAAGGCCGGGCAGGACTTCCAGCCGCCGCCGGGCTGGGATGCCGGCTTCGAGTTCAGCGGCGGCGAATTCGGCGGTGCTGCGGGTGCGGATCACAGCGATTTCTTCGAAGCCCTGTTCGGCCGCCATGTCGGCGGCGGGCCGCGCGCGCAAAGGCATGCGCAGGGCCAGGATCGTCACGCCAAGGTACTGATCGACCTGGTGGATGCCTACCATGGCGCCCAGCGCGGCATTTCGCTGCGGATGCCGGTGCTCGATGCGCAGGGGCGCGTCGCGATGCAGGAGCGAACCCTGGACGTGCGCATTCCCAAGGGTGTCCGTTCCGGTCAGCACCTGCGCCTGCTTGGCCAGGGCGGCCCGGGGATGGGTGAGGGCGCGGCGGGCGACCTGTATCTGGAAATCGTCTTCAAGCCCGATGCGCAGTTTCGCGCCGATGGCCGCGATGTCTATGTGACCCTGCCGCTGGCGCCCTGGGAAGCGGCGC
>JANMTA010000423.1:0-8263 GCA_031389965.1 Betaproteobacteria bacterium | reverse complement strand
ATCCTCCTCCAGACTGAGCAATTCGACATCGGTGATCGCCTTGCTGAAGCGCGGGGAGTTTCCGCCACGTGCCACCGGTGCCGCCGCCAGATCATGGCCCCCGACCAGCACCCGCGAAGCACCGTCCAGCAATTTCACCAGGAGCTGGCCACGTACCAGATAGACCACCTGGCCACTCCAGTCTGTCGTGGCAAACGGATCGGTGGTGCGCGCAAAGACATGAGTACGGCAGAGGGGCAGCAATTCGCTCAAGGCCTTGCTGCCCAGTGACATAAGGGGTTGCAGGATGGCCAACAGCTCAACGCTCACCGTCGCAGTCATGGTCAGAACTCGAAGATCTGATTGTTCTGCAGCATTCCGGGACGAAATTCGTTGCCGAGGCAGTCTTCAATCTCCTGCATGGTCAATTCGATTTGTCCGGGCTTCAGATGGGTGATGAATATCTCGGCGGCCCGCTGAAGGTTTGAGAGTTCTTCCAGCAGCATGCTCGGGCACAAATGCAGGGACGCCACGGCAAGCCGCTTTTCCCTGTCAGAAAACGCACACTCGATAATCAGGTAGCGCAGGTTGCGAATCGCGTTAACCTGCGTCCACAGATCGGGGCAGGGGCCGGTGTCACCGGTAAATACCAGGCTGGCATGCCCGGAATCGAGCTGGTAGCCTACCGCGGGCACCGTATGATTTGCCGGCAGCGGAATCACTTTGCGGCCGTCGATGTCCAGGCTCTCCCCCACCCGTATCGGGTCAAAGCGCATAAAGGGCTTCTCGGCCGACGGGATGACACTGAAGTCAGGCCAGATGGCCCAGTTGAAAACATGGGTACGGATGATTTCGAGTGTCGCCTCGGTCGCGTGCACAATCACCGGACGACTGCGCATGTCGCCAACCGTATCAACCATGAATGGCAGGCAGGCGAGATGGTCAAGGTGCGAATGGGTAATGAATACATGATCAATCTGGGCGAGTTCAGCAATCGCCAGGTCGCCGACGCCGGTACCGGCATCGATCAGGATGTCGTTGTCGACCAGAAGCGAGGTGGTGCGCAGATGTCGCCCACCGATTCCGCCGCTGCAACCGAGGATTCGTACCTTCATGGTTGTTATTTTGTCTCGAAAATGGTGACGCCGTCCCAGTTCTCTCCGGGCGGCTCCTTGCGCAGGTGTTCAACGCGCTTGACGTACAGATCGTAGAGATAGCGCGGCTTGATGCGCTGCAGATTCATCAGCGTCACTTCCGCCTGATCCCAGTCCTGCGCGCGGTAGGCACGCAAGGCCTGGTTCCATAGCTTGATCTCTTCCATATCCTCGCGCGCGACCTTGCCCTCCTCGCCGACCGGTTCATAAATTCCGACCGGATCTTCCTTGCCCTTGACTCGCACCCGATCCAGCTCGCGGAAAACGAATTCCTTCTTCAGCAGTTCGCGCGTGCTTTCGCCAACGATAAAGCCAACCCCGTATTGCTTGGTAATGCCCTCAAGACGCGAGCCAAGGTTAACAGCATCGCCCATCACCGTGTAGGACTGCCGCACCGGGGATCCCATGTCGCCGACCGTCATCGGTCCGGTATTCACGCCGACACCGATTTTTAGCTCCGGCCAGCCCCGGGCGACAAGATCCTTGTTCAGCTCACGCAGGGCGACATCCATTTCCAGACCGGTCAGGACCGCGTTCCGCGCATGCTCGGGATCGTCGACCGGAGCACCCCAGAAGGCCATGATGGCGTCGCCGATGTATTTGTCCAGCGTGCCGCGATGCTTGCGGACCACAATCGTCATGGCGCCCAGATACTTATTCATCAGGGTCGCCAGTTCGTCGGGTTCCAGTCCTTCCGAAATGGTCGTAAATCCACGTACATCCGAAAACAGCACGGTAAGTTCGGCCTTGCGCCCGGCCATGCTGTAGTTTTCCGGGTCGCGGCTCATCTCCTCGACCAGTTCAGGCGGCACATACTGGCCGAACAACCCGGTCAACTGCCGCTTGGTCCGCGACTCGACGAAGTAGCCCCATGACATGTTCATCGCATACAGCAACACAATCGCGATCATGCCATTGGCCAGCGGCAGAACGACATTGGAAACATGCCAAAAACTGAAATTCACGCTGAGCAGCAGCAACAGCACGATCAAGCCGACCACTGTCGCCCGGTACGGCGACAGCATCGGCAACAGGAATACCATCACCGCGCCCGCTATCAGCACCAGCATCACATCGGCACCCAGGATGTAGGGTGGCTTGTGCTTGACCGCGCCGTCCAGCATGCCCGCGATCAAATTGGCGTGGATCTCGACCCCTGGATAGGCTGCTCCCACCGGGGTGGCGCGCAAGTCCATGAGTCCGGGGGCCGTGGTGCCGACCACAGCCACTTTGCCGGCAAGCTTTTCCTTGGGCACCCGATCGTTAAGTACATCGGTAATCGAGATGTAGGAAAAGCTTCCCTGATAACCGCGATAGGGAATCAGCGTCGCCGCGTTTTCATCCACCGGAATGCGCATCACGCCGCCGCCAGCCGTTTTCAGATCCAGCCACTCCATGGCCGCATAAGACGCCGGCGCATCTCCCGGGTAACCGGGGATAATCGGCGGATTGCCGAGCAGGTTGCGTACCATCGCCAGGGAGAGGGATTCGTAGTAAGCCCCCTTGTACTCAACCAGCAAAGGTATCCGGCGCGACGTCCCGTCGATATCCACCAGCGGGTTGAAATGCCCTGCTCCGGCAGCAGACTTCTGAAATTCCGGCAAATTGCCACCGAAACTGACCCACTGTGTAAAGCCTATGCGACGACCGCTGAAGGTGCCGGCCGGGAATACCGGCTCTGGCGCGGCGCCGGAACTGATGCCACCGTCCTTGCTGGAAAAGTAGTAACCGAGAATGACTGGCCGGTTCTTGATCGCCGCCGCGAAGCGGGCGTCGTGGTCAAGTTGCGGGCGCAACTCGCGCAGCGTCGACTGGAAGCCCGCCACGTCCTTGAGTTCCTTCTTCGCCAGGGACTCAAGCGACTTGAGGCCGGAACTTTCGTCGGGCTCTGCAAATACCACGTCAAAACCGACCAGCTTCATCCCGTACTGATCAAACAGCTTGTTCATCAGGGTCGCCAGCTTGTCGCGGCCCCAAGGCCATCGCCCCTGCTCGGCCAGGGATTTTTCGTCAATATCCAGAATGATCACGCGCTGATCAACACCTTGCGGCATGGTCAAGCGCACTTTCACGTCATAGATGAGCGAGTCCATGTGATTGATGAACGGAATCTGGTAGATGCGCGCCGAATGGCCGAGCAAGACCAGGAGAATCACCAGTCCAAGGACGTAGCGGGGAAGGTACAGTTTCAAGAGGTCTCCAGCAAGTGCCTGCCTTCGGGTTCAGGTCTTCAGGAAGAATTCCATTTTGGTTCCAGCCAACTCGATCACGTCGTGGTCCGCGAGTTGATGTGCCTGGGCATCCAGCGTCTTGCCATTGACTGCCGGGAAGCTGGCGCCTTCAACATGGGTTATGAAGTAGCCATGCGGGCGACGGGCGATGACCGCCACCTGGACACCCGGCTTGCCCAGCGTGGTGAGCGTCTTGGTCAGTTCCATCTCCTTGCCGGCATTGCCACCCGAAAGAATCTGGATCGCGCCCAGTGGTAGTGCCGGCGCCGCCGCGGGTGCTATCGCGGGCGGTGGCGGGGCCATGCCCGGAGAGGTTGACATATGGGCCGGCGCAGCTTCGGACGGTGCTGCCGCGGGGGCGGGCATTGCCGCTGCGGGAGCGGGAGCCGGGGCGGCTGCGGGAGTGGCAGCTGCGGCTGCGGGGGCGGCGGCTGACAGCTCCGGGGCTGGCTTGTGTGCAGCACCAGGACGCAGAATCATGGTTTTCTCGAAGTCGGCGCTCGATGTTTGCTGCGGAAGCTCGCTGACATACTTCAGACGGTATTTTCCCAATTCAATGGTGTCGCCATTCTTCAGGATGTGTTTCTTGACGGACTGACCATTGACGAACGTGCCATTGGTGCTGCCCAGATCTTCGAGAAAGGAATCATTGAGGATGGTGATCACCACCGCGTGTTCGCCGGAAATCGCCAGGTTGTCGATCTGGATATCGTTGTGCGGTTTGCGCCCGATGGTGGTGCGCTCCTTGGTCAAGGGAATCTCCTTGAGCATTGTGGTTTCCATGCTGAGTATGAGCTTAGCCATTTTTGTCGTCCTTCGAGGTCACGGAGCGCTGCGTTACTTGAACCGGGCAAGGAAACGGGCCCACCAGCCGCCCGCGGCTGAATAATCACCCTTTACCTTGACCAGGATTACCGAAACATTGTCACGACCACCATTGTCGTTGGCCATCTGAATCAACTGCATTGAACACAACTCCAGATTTGCCGAAAGAGCGCCCAGAGTCATGCCAATTTCCTCATCGTCGACCATGTCGTTGAGACCGTCGGAACAAAACAGGTAAACGTCCCCCGGCAATACCGCATGATCGTGTATCTCCGGGAGTACGTCAGGATCGACACCGACGGCACGGGTAACCAGATTCTTGTTCTGCGAATGGCGCGCCTGCTCCGGGGTGATCAGACCGCTGTCGATCTGCTCCTGCAGCAGCGAATGATCGCGCGTTATCTGCTGAAAATCGTCGCCACGCATACGGTAAAGCCGGGAGTCGCCTATATGTCCAACGGTAACCCGGTTGTCGTGGAACACACCCACCACCAGCGTCGTGCCCATCCCCGCATACTGTGGCTGGCTCTGCGCCGCCTGATAGATCGCGCTATTGACGCGGATCATTTCAGCTTCCAGCGTGACATGCGCCCAGGATTTTCCGGAAGCCTCCATGCTGCTCGGATTACGCTCGACGAAGGCCTTTTCCAGTTCAGTGCCGAGCAAGGCCGTTGCCATGCCGCTGGCCACCTCGCCTGCGTTGTAGCCGCCCATGCCATCGGCCAGCACGGCAAAGCCGCGCACGGGATTGGCCATGACGGCGTCTTCATTATTCGAGCGCACCATGCCCGGATCGCTGCGGGTGACTATTTCGAGAACAGCGCTCATGTCCATGGATCGGTCCTCAAATGCTGATATCGACGCCGGAATCGCCGGCGGCGGCGCCGCCACTTGCACCGGCCATTGTCATGCAGGTGCGGATGTCCTTCGCAAACTCAGCCCCGGTCTGGTAACGCGCATCCGGATCCTTGGTCATCGCCCTGTCGATAATTGCCACCAGGCAGTCCGGCAGATCGGGATTGACGCCGCGAATGTCCGGATGCGGCTCGTTGGCGATGCGGAACATCAGTTGCGCCATGGAGTCGCCCTCGAAGGGCAGTTTGCCGCAAGACATCTGGTACAGCATGACACCGAGCGAGAACAGGTCGGAGCGACCGTCGATCTTCTTGCCCGCCAGTTGCTCGGGCGACATGAAGCTCGGCGTGCCCAGCACCATGCCGGTCTTGGTCTTTGAAGAATCGGTAATCCGCGCGATGCCGAAGTCGGTCACCTTGACCTGGTCGGATTCCGGCTCGTACATGATGTTGGCCGGCTTGATATCCCGGTGTACAACGTTGTTCTCATGCGCATAGGACAGCGCATCGGCCACGCGCGCGACGATGCTCATGACAAGCGGTTGCGGCAACAGATTGCCGGCCTTGCAATAGGACACCAGATCCTTGCCCTTGAGAAATTCCATCGCGATGTAGGCCAGGTCGTGCTCTTCGCCGGCATCGAACATGGTGACGATGTTGGGATGGTTGAGGCGCCCGGCGGTCTCGGCCTCGCGGAAGAAGCGTTCCTTGACCTCGACCAGTTCGTCGGCCTCGAACTCCTGCGACAGCGCCATGGTCTTGATCGCCACCACGCGATTGATCTTCGGATCGCGCCCAAGATAGACCACGCCCATCGCCCCCTTGCCTAGTTCCTTCTCGATCTCGTAGCGACCGAGCATCGGCTTCTCGACATTGCCCGCGGTATCGATCAGGCTGGCATTGCTGCGCCCGCCGCCGCCACCGAGAATCACCGTTTCCGAAAGCTGCTTGGCACGATTGACACGGGACTCGATATCGCGGAATTTCGGGTTGTAATCGAATATGTAACGGAACGCCGCCTCGGCCTTGTTGAACTGGCGCTTGCGTTCGAAATCGAGCGCCAGGTTGTACATGTTCTCCATCAGTGCATCGTCCATCGGGCACTTGCGAAACTTGTCGAAAGCCATGTCGAGTTGGCCCTGGCCCTGGAAGGCCAGACCGAGCATGCGGTTCGACTCGGCGGAATCGGCATCCGACTTCTCCTTGCCGCGCTCGGACACCAGGAAACGCTTAGTGGTCAGCAGGGCATGGCCGACCAGCAACAGGGTCGCCGGCACCATCAACTGCAGCCACAACAACTGCGTCGTCATCAGCGCAAAATGAATGGCAAGCAGGGCCACCAGCAGCCCTGCCGTGATTCCCGCCGCCATGCCGGCCTTGATTCGCGGCAACAGGCCGATGAGATAAGCGGCGATAAGCAGGAACACCAGTTTTTCGACCCAGAAGCCCCAGGTCGGCGCAACAAAGAAATGTTCCGACAGCAGGCTCGAAACCGCGTGCGCCTGCATCAAGACGGCCGGCATGGACGTGCTGATCGGGGTGACGAACACGCTGCCCACCGAAGACGAGGTCGGTCCGATCAGCACGATCTTGTCGCGATACTTTGCGTAGGGAATCTTGCCGCTTTTCACATCGAAGAAGGAATCAACCTGGAAGGCGGGGCTGCCGTCGCGGTCCTTGTAGTAGAAGGTCAGCATCCGCGTATCGATGTCGGTGCCGATCCTGAGCTTGCCCAGCTTGACCGAGTCGCCGGCCGTCACCTGTATGTCCGCCACGGTCAGGTTGTGGCTCCTGGCCGCGACCAGCAGGGACAGGGACGGATACGCCTGGTCAAAGTAAGCCAGTACCAGGGGCTCGGTACGAATCGCACCATCCACATCGGCCGTCACATTGAGGTGGCCGATGGCAGTCGCCACCTTGCCGAGAGGCTCAATTACACCGGCATCGACCCCGAGGGTCGGATAAGGCGGCGCGTCGGCAGCGCCGGACAGCTTGACCGCGTTCTTCTTCACGTAATCGGGCAGATCCTTGTCCGGCTTTCCGCGCGGCTCACCCAGGACGAACAGCATTGGCAGCGCCACATTGCCCGCCTTGGCGAAGGCATCCGCCAGGCGACGATCGGTATTCAGCTTCTGGTCGGCCTCAAGCAGGACCGCCTCGAGTTGAGGGCAGGAGGACGGCACGGCTACTGGCGGGGGAGCAGCAGCGGGCTCACCCGCCACGGGTGCCGCAGCCGGTGCCGCAGCCGGTGCCGCAGCCGTTGCCGCAGCCGGTGCCGCGGTCTGTGCCGCAACCGCTTCCACGGCCGGCGGCGCGGCAACAGCGACCACGGAAGGCAACGTCACGCCGCAGGTTTCAATCAGCTTGTTGATATAGGCCAGGCCAAGATCACGCTGCGGCTCGGAATAGAACACCGTGGTAGCGATCACCTTGGCTTTGGCGGTCGCCAGTTTGTCCACCATGTCCGCCATGACCTCCCGCGACCATGGCCAGCGGCCAATGTTGTCGAGGCTGGGCTTGTCGATCGCAATCACGGCGATCTTGTCGGATGGCGCGCGCGACGTCGCCGCCACTCCCATGTCATAGGCCTTGCGCTCCAGACCTTGGAGCAAGTCGCCATTACCCAGAATCAGCACGACGAAGCTGACTACAACACCGAAGAACCAGTCACTCTTCCAGAAGCCTGCCTTCTTCATCGGTCGCTACCCAGTATGAGAGCCCTCATTAAAACAGGACAATAAGCGCAATTCTTACAGTCCTGCATCAAGTCCGTCAATCAATTTCATGACATTCGGCCACAGTCTATTGGATTCTAAGCGCAAAAAAGCCGCCCCGGCTTGTGCCGAGGCGGCTTTTGAGGCTCGGCGCGCCGTGTCGCCGGCGCCGACTTCTGCTACTTCAGCAGGCCTTTAAGCAGCTTGGCCATTTCCGACGGATTGCGCGTTACCGTGAAGCCGCATTCCTCCATGATCGCCAGCTTGGCATCGGCCGTATCGGCGCCACCGGAAATCAGCGCACCGGCATGGCCCATGCGCTTGCCGGCCGGTGCCGTGACCCCGGCGATGAAGCCGACGATGGGCTTTTTCATGTTGGCCTTGCACCAGACCGCCGCTTCGGCTTCATCCGGACCGCCGATTTCGCCGATCATGATCACCGCATCGGTGTCAGGATCGTCGTTGAAGGCACGCATGATGTCGATGTGCTTCAAGCCATTGATCGG
>JANMTA010000540.1:0-3132 GCA_031389965.1 Betaproteobacteria bacterium | reverse complement strand
GGCTCATCTACCCAAAGGCGCGCGCGCATCGTGCAGCGCCTGCAGGGCGCCGCCGATCATCCGGTGGACCTGGCCTTCCCCGAGGGCGAATACCTCAAGGGCCTGCTGCTGCAGCTTGATTGATGCCGCGCCCTGTGGTCTTATAGCTTCCCCATGCGTCGCGCACTGAATCCTTTGCTGGCTCTGTTGCTCTCGCTGCTGCTGCTCGGCAGCCAGCAGGCGGCGCTCGCCCACATGCTGGTGCATGCCGCGGCGCCGGCTGGCGCCCGGTCGGCAACCCAGGTCGCGCAAGGGGAAGACGCCGAGCACGGCGCCGCGCTCGTTCTGTCGCATGTCTGTACCACCTGCATCGCCTTTGCCGGTGCCGACCTGGCGCCGCCGGCGCCGATCCTACCCGTGGCCTTCGCCGCGAGCAACCCGGCAGCAGCGGCGCTCGCCGTACCGCCAGCGCCGACTCTTGCCTTCATTGCGGCGTTTCGCAGCCGCGCCCCACCCCCGCTCTAAGACCGCTTGACGTTCTGCTGCGCCGTCGGCCCGTGCCGTGCGGCGCTCTTTGTCATTTGCTCTGGAGCAACCATGAATCGCATTTCCGTTTCCGTGCTGGCCGCCTGTGGCGTGCTGGCGAGTCAATCCGCGGCGGCCGCCGATGCCGACCTGCAAGCCCTGCGCGAGGAGATCGCGCAGATGAAAAAGTCTTACGAGCAGCGCATCGACGCGCTGGAAACGCGTCTCGTCGATACCGAGAAGCAGGCTGCTAATTTTGCCGAGGTGGCCCGCTCGACGGCCGCGACAGCAGCCAGCCAGGCCCAGATTGCCCGCCAGTCGAGCCGCCAGCCGGCGGCCGCCAGTGCCTTCAATCCGGAAATCTCGTTGATTCTTTCCGGCATGTACAACAACACTTCCCGGGATCCGCGCCAGGACCCGACGGGCGCCGCCGGCCGCGAACGCCGCATCCAGGGTCTGCTGCCCTCGGGGGGCGAATTCAATCCCGAGGCGCGGGCGTGGAACCTCGGCGAATCCGAGCTGGCGATTGCCGCCAACATCGATCCGCACTTCCGCGGCACTTTCCTCGCTGCGATTTCGCCGGCCAACGAGGTCAGCGTGGAGGAAGCCCACATCCAGACCCTGGGCCTCGGCAACGGCCTCGGCGTCAAGGCCGGGCGCTTCTTTTCCGGCATCGGCTACGCCAACGAGCAGCATCCCCATGCCTGGGACTTCTCCGACGCGGCCTTGCCCTACCAGGCTTTCTTCGGCCCGCAACTCGGCTATGACGGCGTCCAGGTCAAGTGGGTGGCGCCGACCGAGCTGTTCGTCGAACTGGGTGCCGAGTTTGGCCGCGCCCGCAGTTTTCCGGCCAACGACGGGGAACGCAACAAGAACGGCCTGATGTCCGCCAGCCTGTTCGCCCATCTCGGCGGCGACGTCGGTGTGGCCAACAGCTGGCGTGCCGGCGCATCCTGGTTCGCCAGCAAGCCGCACCGCCGGACCTACGACGATGTGGACAGCAGCAACACGCTGGTGACCAACAGTTTCTCGGGCAGGAGCAACACTACGGTGCTGGATTTCGTCTGGAAATGGGCGCCCGAGGGCAATGCGACGGAGCGCAACTTCAAGTTCCAGGGCGAATGGTTCCGCCGCCACGAGTCGGGCCGCCTGAGCTATGACATCGACGGCGTCGGTGCGCCGGGCGGCCCCTTGACCGACAGCTTCCGCTCCACGCAGACCGGTTTCTACGCGCAGGGCGTCTGGCAGTTCATGCCAGCCTGGCGCCTTGGCTACCGCTACGACCAACTGGAAAACGCGGACGCCTCCATCGGCCTGGTCGACCAGGGCACGCTGGCTGCCGCCGACCTGCCCATCCTGCGCGGCTACACACCTAAGCGCAGCACGGCGATGCTGGATTGGTCGCCCTCGGAATTTTCCCGCATCCGCCTCCAGGTCACTCGCGACCAGACCCGGCCCGGCGTCACCGACGACCAGGTCTGGCTGCACTACATCATGAGTCTGGGCGCCCACGGCGCCCACAAATTCTAGGAGAAACTCTATGACACCCTTCCCCCCAGCCCCGCCCCACGACCGGCTTTGCACAGCCGGTCGGCTCCGGCAGCGCGAAGCATGCTTCGCGAAACCCTGCCTCGCCCCAAGGAAGCGGGTGACTATCGTTCGCGGGCAATGCCCGCTCCATGTCCTTGGCTGTTCCTTCTTGGGACGGCCCTGCGAAGGAATATCATGAAACGCCTGTTGCTCGTACTGCTTGCCCTGGCCGCCATGCCGGCCGCGGCGGCGCTCAAGGTCTTCGCCACGGTGCCCGAATGGGGCGCGCTGGCGCAGGAAATCGGCGGCGACCAGGTGCAGGTGTTCACCGCCACCACGGCGCTGCAGGATCCGCACCGGATCGACGCCAAACCTTCGCTGATCGCTCGCGCCCGCAGCGCCGACCTGTTGCTGGCCACCGGCGCCGAGCTGGAAATCGGCTGGCTGCCCGTGGTTCAGCGAGAGTCCGGCAACAGCCGCATCCAGTCCGGGCAGGCCGGCTATTTCGAGGCGGCGCGTTATGTCGCGATGCTCGATATTCCGGCCCGGCTGGATCGCGCCGACGGCGATGTGCATGCCGGCGGCAACCCGCATATCCAGACCGATCCGCGCAATTTCCTGAAGGTCGGCGAGGCCCTGGCGCAACGCCTGAAGGAACTCGACCCGGCCAATGCCGCCGCCTACGACAGTCGTTGGCGCGCTTTCAGTGAGCGCTGGCGGGCCAGCCTTGCACGTTGGGAAAAAGCGGCCGCTCCGCTCAAGGGCGTAGCCGTCATCACCCAGCACAAAGCCTGGACCTACTTGTTCGATTGGCTGGGCCTGCGCGAGGTGGGCACGCTGGAACCCAAGCCGGGTGTCGAACCGACCGTGGCGCATCTCGCGCAAGTGCGCCAGCAGGTCGCCAACAGCCATCCGCGCATGGTGATCCGCGCCGCCTACAATTCTGCGCGTCCCGCCGAGTGGTTGTCGGCCGAAGCCAAATTGCCGATTGTCGTGTTGCCGTTCACCGTCGGCGGCACGCCGCAGGCGAAAGACCTGACGACGCTGTTCGACGACAGCGTGGCGCGGCTGCTGGTGCCCCTGAAATGAGCGCCCCGC
>JANMTA010000522.1:0-2199 GCA_031389965.1 Betaproteobacteria bacterium | reverse complement strand
CCGCCAGCGCCGCACCGATGCCCGACGAAGCGCCGATGATCCAGACCCGCTGCCCCGCCCAGTCGCGAATGGGCTTGTTCATGGTGTCCTGCGCTTGAGCGAGAGCGTGACTTCGCCCAGCCTGAGTCCGTACTTGCTCATCAGCGAACGGTTGAGCATGACCTGCTCGTCGACCAGGAACATCCAGTCGTCGAAATCGACGTGGATGACTTTGCCGTCGACGTTCAGCGCCAGAACGTAGCGCCAGCGCAGCGCGTTGCCCGCGGTCTCGCCCAGCGCCTCGCCGACCACGTCGCCGGCGGTGCCGATGAAGCGTCCGCCGCCGGTGTCGCGCAAGGTCCACACGCGGCGCGGCGGATTGCCGCCCGGATCAAAGTCGGACCAGGTGAAGCGCTCGTCGAGCGTGCCCGTGTCGCCCTGCCACTTCGCCTCGATGACGACATGGAAGCGCTTGATCACCTTGCCCGAGCGGTCCTGGAACATGCCCCAGCCCTCCACCGTGCCGGAGAAGAATTTGCGCAAGTCGAGATGCGGCTTTTCAGCGCGGTACTGTTCGACGTCGATGCCGGCGCAGCCGCCGAGGAAGATGGCGGTGAGCAGCACGATGCCGAGCCGGCGCAAGGTTTTCATCATGATGCCGTTCCTTCGAATTGATGCTGCCAGCGCCACAGCAGCAGCAGGGAGATGAGCTTGATCGCGGCCGGCAGCAGGGCGTAGGTGGCAGCCAGCGCGACCAGTCCCTGCGCGCTCGCCGTGTCGCCGGCGCCGACTTTGTAGCCGAAGAGGGCGACCAGCGGCAGGGCGATGCCGGCGGCCAGCGCGAGGTTGAACTTGGTGACGAAATTCCACACGCCGAAGTAGGCGCCGGCACCGGCGGCGGCGCGTCCGCTACGACGGCCCGCGGTACGCAAGTCGGCCAGCAGGTCGGCCAGCAGGGCCGGCGGCAGGGCGAGTTCGGCGCCGAGCGCGGCGCCGCTGGCGGCGCAGACCAGGGCGAAGGCGATGCCGTCGCCGGTGTCGAGCAGGAAGGCCCAGACGAAGCTCGCGATCGCCAGCACCATGCTCGCCATCCAGGCGCGCACCTTGCCGTGGCGCCGCGCGAGCGCAACCCATCCCGGCAGGGCGAGGCCGCCGCAGACGAAATAGATGACGAGGAACAGCCCCTGCCATTCCTGCAATTGCAGCACGTCGGCGATGAAGAACAGCACCAGCGTCGCCGGGATCGCCGAGGCGATGCCGCCCGCGGCCAGCACGATCAGCAAGCGGCCAAAGCGCGGGTCGTCGAATACCGCGGAGAGCGGCAGGCCTTGTTGCGTCGTGCCTGCCGGCACGGGCGCCGGCGGTGCGCCGACAAAGGTGGCCAGCGCGGCCACGGCCAGGATCGGCACGAAGAGCCAGCCCAGATGCCGCAGCGCAGTTGCGCCATCGCTGGACAGCAAGGGTGGCAGGGCGGCCGCTACCACTACGCCGCCCAGCGCGAAGATTTCGCGCGCGGCGGTGACGCGCATGCGCTCCTGCGGCGTTTCGCCGATCTCGGCGCCCCAGGCGTGGTAGTTGATGGTGGCCAGGCTGAAGCCGATGAAGGTCAGCGCCAGGGTCAGCACCAGCCACGCCACGCCACCGTTTGCCGGCGGTGCCAGCAGCGCGGCCAGCCCCAGCGCCAGCGCGGGCAGGGCGCAGGCGATCAGGCGGCGGCGGTTGCCCAGGCGATCGCTCCACTGGCCCAGCAGCGGATCGATCAGCGCGTCGGCAAAGCGCGTCAGCAGCAGTACGGCGCCGACCAGTGCCAGCGGCAGCCCGACGCTGTCGGCATACAGCTGCGGCACATGCACGTAGAGCGGCAGCGCGGCGAAGGCCAGCGGAAAGCCGAGCGCGCCGTAGGCCAGCATCTGCCGCGTCGGCATTGCGCCGGCAGACATCATCCCGCTCCCAGCAGGCTGGCGCGCAGCGCCGGTTCGCGGGTGCGCGGGTCGAGCCAGATGGCGAAGAAGGCACGGGCAAATTCGACGTCCTCGATGCGCCCGGTGAGCCGGCCCTGGTGGTAGAACTCGGCGCCGCGCTGCGGCAGGTGCAGGCCGTGGATCACGTCGCCGCTGCGGACATCCGGGAAAACGCGCTCCAGCTCGAGTTTCCAGCGCGCCAGGCGGGCATCGTCGGCGCTGCCCAGACGCTGCATTTCCTCGATGCTGGCCTGCACCA
>JANMTA010000509.1:0-19096 GCA_031389965.1 Betaproteobacteria bacterium | reverse complement strand
TGCGCTGGTCGAAGCGCTGCTGCAGTTGCGCTTCCTCGGCGGTGCGCAGCGCGGGCTTGTCGCCGCCCTCGTCGCGCATGGTGTCCATGGCTTGCGTGTACATGGCCTGCTTCCTTCTGGCTGCTGCCGTTGCGGGATCGTTTGCCGGTTCTGGTCTTCCGGCTGCCCGGGAAGACCCGTCAAACGTGATACATTTTTTATGCTTTTAAAAAAGTATAGTGTATCACTTATGGCTTGTCAATTGAAATCTAAAGCATCGCCGCCGCGGGCTGACGCAGCGACATTCCGCGCGGCATCGTCGCTGAATCCGCGACAAGCAGCACCTTGTGACCGGTACGGGTCAATTGGCAGCTGCGGGCCACCCGCTGGCAGAGCTTCTCCCAATCCCCGTACTCCGACGCCGTGGCCGTCATCGGCACGCTGCCCCAGTTCAGCGACAAACACCGGCACACCGCCGGATCGGTGGACACTGCCACCAGTGGGGCCGTCGGGCGACAGGAGCAAATCACCCGTGCCGTGGTGCCGCTCAAGGTCGGGATGATGATGCCCTGCAGCTTGAGGTCATGCGCCGGCGTGGCGGCGGCATTGGCGACGCCATCGCACAGGCTCATGTCGGCCTGCCGCATTTCCGCCTCGGCGAGAAAACTGCCGCTCCGCCACTGGTAGCCCTCGACCTCGCGCAGCACCCGGTCCATCATCTCGACCGCGCGCATCGGATACTTGCCGCTCGCCGTCTCGGCCGCCAGCATCACCGCATCGGCGCCGGTCAATGCCGCGTTGGCGACGTCGCCCACTTCCGCCCGCGTCGGCCGCGAATGGTCGATCATCGATTCCAGCATCTGCGTGGCCACGATCACCGTCCGGTTGCGCCGCCGCGCCAGACTGATCAGCTCGCGCTGGATCAGCGGCACCTGCTCGGCGGGCATTTCGATGCCGAGATCGCCGCGCGCCACCGTGATGGCGTCCGCGGCCTCGACAATGGCCTCGATGTTTTCCATCGCTTCCGGCGTCTCGATCTTGGCGATGATCGGCATCGCCGCACCCGCCCGGGCAATCAACCGGCGCAGGCCGGCGACGTCCCTGGCGGTACGCACGAAGGACAGCGCCAGGTAATCGACACCGAGGCCGACGGCGAACTTCGCATCGGCAACGTCCTTCGGCGGCAGGGAAGACGCGGAGACCTTCGAATCCGGCAGGTTGATGCCCTTGTGGTCCTTCAACAGCCCGCCGAAAATGACCTTGCAGCGGATCTGGTCGCCCTCGATGGCCAACGCCTTCAGTTCGAGGTTGCCGTCGTCGAGCAGGATGCGGTGACCGGGCTGGACGTCGCGCGCGATGGCCCGGTACTGGGAAGCGATCAGGAGGGGTCCGCCGTGATTGAGCCGCGGATCGATCACCACCTCGTCACCGAGGCACCAGCTTCAGCGGCCCGTCCGGAAACTTGCCGCAGCGGATCTTGGGGCCGCACTAGTCGGCAAAGATCGCGACATGCCGGCCGAGCTTCTTCGCCGCCGCGCGCACGTGGCCGTAGACCTCACGATGGGCCTCGTGCGTGCCATGGGACATGTTGAGCCGTACGACATCGACCCCGGCGCGCAGCAGCTTGGCGATCATGGCCGGATCGGAACTCGCCGGATCCAGCGTCGCCACGATCTTGGTACGGCGCCAGCGCAGCGCAACACTTTTCTTGCCGAGGTTCATGGCAATGTCCTTTCCCGCGAGAAGGCGGTCACGCGGCCATTATCCCCATTTGGCTCCGCGTCGCAATGACCATGGATTGTCTTCGGTATCCGGGGCTGAAACCGAACCATGCCGATCGCCTTCGTTCCCAGGTGCCGCATGCGATGGGTAGGGCAAGAACGGTGTCCTGCCATGAAGAGGCATTGGCGATCCCGAAAAACTGTTGCACTGGCTGTCGGCTTCATGTATTTCAGCAGGCATTCGCGGTTCGCTTCAATTTCCACACCACCAGGACGAAGATCACGCGTGGTGTTGGGCGAGGGCTATACGGGCATGGAGCGGGCGCAACGCCGCCGCCTCGGCTGTTGCGCGCCCCAGCCTATGCGCAAACCCGCGCCCGCCCTGCCGCAAGCCAAGGGCAACCGAGACGCCGACTAGGGCTCGTGGTTTTCCCGCCGCCGGTCGATCTTGACCTCCGTCACCAGACTCACTTGGCCGTCGTCGTCCTGTTCTTCGAGCCTTACCGGAAAGCCCCACAGCGTCGCCACATGTTTCAGCATCGTGTCGCGGGTGTCGCCCAGCGGCCGTTCCTGGTACTTGAAATGACGTAGCGTCAGGGAGCGTTCGCCGCGCAAATCGACATTCCAGACCTGGATATCGGGCTCCCGGCTACCGAGATTGTATTGATCGGCGAGGCGTTGCCTGATCATCCGGTAACCCTGCTCGTCGTGAATCGCCTCGATGCGCAGCCTGGGCTCTTCGGCGTCGTCGAGGATGTTGAAGAGGCGGAATTCGCGCATCAGCTTGGGCGAAAGGTACTGCGCGATAAAGCTCTCGTCCTTGAAGTTGCGCATGGCGAAGTCCAGCGCCGCGCGCCAATCGCTTCCCGCTATGCCGGGAAACCACTCGCGATCTTCCGCGGTCGGCTCCTGGCACATGCGCTGAATGTCGCGCCACATGGCGAAGCCCAGCGCATACGGGTTGATGCCGCTGAACCGGCGGCTGTTGAAAGGCGGCTGGAACACCACGTTGGTGTGACTTTGCAGGAACTCCAGCATGAAGCCATCGCTGAGCATGCGCTGTCCATAAAGATGGTAGAGCATGGTGTAGTGCCAGAAACAGGCCCAGCCTTCGTTCATCAACTGCGTTTGCCGCTGCGGGTAGAAGTACTGCCCGATCTTGCGCACGATGCGCACGATTTCCCGTTGCCACGGCTCCAGCAGGGGGGCGTTCTTCTCGATGAAGTAGAGCAGGTTCTCCTCAGGTTCCTCTGGAAAGCGCCGCTCCGGTTCCGTCTCCTCCTTGTCGTAACGATGCGGCAGCGTGCGCCACAGATCGTTGACCTGCGATTGCAGGTAGATTTCCCGCTCCTTGCGGCGCTCGCGCTCCTTGCCCAGGGACAGTTTGGGCGGCCGTTTGTAGCGATCGACGCCGACGCTCATCAGGGCGTGGCAGGCGTCCAGCAGGTGCTCCACCTCTTCCTCGCCGTAGCGCTCCTCGCACTCGGCGATGACATTGCGCGCGAACACCATGTAGTCGATGATCGCATCCGCCGAGGTCCAGGTGCGAAACAGGTAATTGCCCTTGAAGAAGGAGTTGTGGCCGTAGCCGGCATGGGCGATGACCAGCGCCTGCATCGGCAGCGTGTTCTCCTCCATCAGGTACACGATGCAGGGGTCGGAGTTGATCACGATTTCATAGGCGAGACCCATCTGGCCGCGCTTGTAGCTTTTCTCGGTGGACAGGAAGTGCTTGCCGAAGGACCAGTGGTGGTAGTAGACCGGCATGCCGATCGAGGCATAGGCGTCCATCATCTGCTCGGCGGTGATGATCTCGAGCTGGTGGCGATAGCAGTCGAGGCCGTATTCCGCGGCAACGCGCCCGATCTCGCGGTCGTAGCGCTCGATCGATTCGAAGTTCCACTCGGATCCGGCGGGCAGAGCGGGCGTCTTGTCGTTCATGGCGTACTCACGCCAGGCTCTTGCGGAACAGTTCGCGGAAGACCGGATAGATGTCGGTCAGGCCGCCAATTTGCTGCATGGCAAAGCATTGCGGGTGATTGGCCTTGACTTTGGCATATTCGCGCCACAGGTTCTGCGGTTCTCCCTCCGCGATCTCGATGTATGCGTAGTACTGGACCAGCGGGACGATTCTTGACTCCAGCAGCTCGCGGCATTTCGGCGAGTCCGCATCCCAGTTGTCGCCGTCGGAGGCCTGGGCGCAGTAGATGTTCCACACATTCGAGGCGTAGCGCTCGCACACGATCCTGTACATCAATTCGAGAGCACTCGACACCACGGTGCCCCCCGTCTCGCGCGCATGGAAAAAGTCATCCTCGTCGACTTCCTGCGCCTGGGTATGGTGGCGGATGAAGACGATCTCGATCTGATCGTAGGTGCGCGTGAGGAACAGGTAGAGCAGCATGAAGAAACGCTTGGCGATCTGTTTCTTCACTTCGTCCATCGAGCCCGAGACGTCCATCAGGCAGAACATCACGGCCTGGGTCGAGGGCGCCGGGACGCGGATACGGCTGTTGTAGCGCAGGTCGAAGGTATCGATGAACGGCAAACCCTCCAGCCGGCGCAGCAGGCGGGCGATCTCGTGGCGCAGTTCGCCGGCCCGCTCGCTGTCGCCCGCGCCGCGCAGTTCCAGCTCCGCGAGCTCTTCCCGCAGCGCGCGCAGCGCCTTCTGATAGGGGCCGCCCGCGGCCAGGCGCCGTCCGGTCGCGCCGCGCAGGGAACGCACGACGTTGATGTTGGTCGGCACGCCGGTCGAGGTAAAACCGGCGCGCACGCGCTTGTACTCGGAAATGCGCGTGAGTTGGGTCTTGACCAGGCGCGGCAGGGCCAGATCGTCGAAGAAGATGTCGAGGAACTCCTCGCGCGACAGGGTAAACGCGAAGTCGTCGACGCCCTCGCCGTCCTGGCTGGCGCCGCTGGCGCCGCCCTTCCCTTCCGGCGGCCGGTCGAACTCATCGCCGGTGATGAAGCGCTCGTTGCCCGGCTGCACCACGCTCCAGCGTCCGCCCTTGCCGTGGCGGAATTGCGGCTCCGAAATATCCTTGGCCGGGATGCCGACTTTCTCGCCATTGTCGATATCGGCGACCTTGCGCCGCGCGATGGCATCCCGCACCGCGTTCCTGATCTGGCCCTTGAAGCGCCGGATGAAGCGGTTGCGATTGACGGCGCTCTTGTTCTTGCTGTCGTTGCGCCGGTCGATGATCTGCAGCATGCTGCCCTCCCGCTGTGTTTGCCCGGGGTCGTCGCGCCGGGCCGCCGCCGTCAGCTCAGGACGATTTGCGCACCCGCAGATACCATTCGGCCAGCAGCCGCACCTGCTTCTCAGTGTAGCCCTTGGCCGTCATGCGATTGACGAAATCCTGGTGCTTGCGCTGGTCGTCGGCGCTGGCCTTGTTGTTGAAGGAGATCACCGGCAGCAGTTCCTCGGTGTTGGAGAACATCTTCTTCTCGATCACCGCGCGCAGCTTTTCGTAGGAAGTCCAGGCCGGATTCATGCCGTCGTTCTTGGCCCGCGCGCGCAGCACGAAATTCACCACCTCGTTGCGGAAGTCCTTCGGGTTGCTGATGCCGGCGGGCTTCTCGATCTTCTCCAGTTCGTCGTTGAGCGCACTGCGGTCGAGGATCTCGCCGGTGTTCGGATCGCGGAATTCCTGGTCCTGGATCCAGAAGTCGGCATAGGTGACGTAGCGGTCGAAAATGTTCTGGCCATACTCCGAGTACGATTCCAGGTAGGCCGTCTGGATTTCCTTGCCGATGAATTCGGCATAGCGCGGGGCGAGAAACTCCTTGATGAAGCCCAGGTAGCGCGCCTCCAGTTCGGGCGGAAACTGCTCCTGCTCGATCTGCTGCTCAAGCACGTACATCAAGTGCACCGGATTGGCGGCGACCTCGCGATGGTCGAAATTGAACACCTTGGACAGGATCTTGAAGGCGAAGCGCGTGGACAGGCCCGTCATGCCCTCGTCGACCCCGGCGTAGTCGCGGTACTCCTGGTAGGACTTGGCCTTGGGATCGGTGTCCTTGAGGTTCTCGCCGTCATAGACGCGCATCTTCGAGTAGATCGCCGAGTTCTCCGGCTCTTTCAGGCGCGACAGCACGGCGAACTGCGCCATCATCAGCAGCGTATCCGGCGCGCAGGGCGCCTTGGACAGGGATGAGTTCACCAGCAGCTTCTCGTAGATCTTGACTTCCTCGGACACGCGCAGGCAGTAAGGCACCTTGACGATGTAGATGCGATCGAGGAAAGCCTCGTTGTTGCGGTTGTTCTTGAACGCCATCCACTCGGCCTCGTTCGAGTGCGCCAGGATCAGGCCGTCGAAGGGAATCGCGCCGAAGCCTTCGGTACCCTTGTAGTTGGCTTCCTGGGTCGCCGTCAGCAGCGGATGCAGCACCTTGATCGGCGCCTTGAACATCTCGACGAATTCGAGCAGGCCGCGATTGGCCAGACACAATCCGCCCGAGTAGCTGTAGGCGTCGGGGTCGTTCTGCGAATATTCTTCGAGCTTGCGAATGTCGATCTTGCCCACCAGGGACGAGATGTCCTGATTGTTCTCGTCGCCCGGTTCGGTTTTCGACACCGCGATCTGCCGCAGCACCGAAGGCCGCAGCTTGACCACGCGGAACCGGGTAATGTCGCCGTTGAACTCGTGCAGGCGCTTGACCGCCCAGGGTGACATGATGGTGTTCAGGTAGCGTCGCGGAATACCAAAGTCCTCTTCGAGAATGGGGCCATCTTCCTCGGGTTTGAACAGTCCCAGCGGCGACTCATGCACTGGCGAATCCTTGATCGCATAGAACGGCTCCTTCTCGATCAGGGATTTAAGTTTCTCCGCGAGCGACGATTTACCGCCGCCGACCGGACCGAGCAGATAGAGAATCTGCTTCTTCTCCTCCAGGCCCTGAGCGGCGTGACGGATATAGGCGACGATGTTCTCGATCACCTCCTCCATGCCGTAGAAGTCGCGGAAGGCCGGGTAGATCTTGATGATCTTGTTGGCAAACAAGCGGGAAAGCCGCGGATCGAGCCGCGTATCCACCAGCTCCGGCTCGCCGATGGCGGCCAGCATGCGCTCGGCCACGCTGACGTAGGCCGCCGGCTCGTTGCGGCACAGGGCCAGGTAATCCTGGACCGACATGTCTTCCTCCAGCGCTGCTTCGTAGCGGCCCTGATAGCGGTCGAAGATGGACATTGACACCTCCTCTCTGTGTTATTTGCACACTTCACCCATTTGATAGATCAACGGCCGAAAGATTTCAAAAGTTGACTCTTTTTCTCGGTCAATATTTACTATCAGTCATCTCCGCTGCAATAGCAAGGAATTCGATGCCTTGAGCAAGTGGCAGATCACGCCCCCAATTGATCGTAGTGGTCTGCCGCCGCATGTAGGCCTTCCAGGCGTCCGAGCCCGCCTCGCGGCCGCCTCCGGTCTGCTTTTCGCCGCCGAAGGCACCGCCGATCTCGGCGCCCGAGGTGCCGAGATTGACATTGGCGATGCCGCAGTCGCTGCCCGATACGGCAAGGAAGCGCTCGGCATGGCGCAGGTCGAGACTGAACAGGGCCGACGACAAACCTTGCGGCACGGCGTTCTGCAGCGCCAGCGCCTGATCGAAATCCCGATAGGGAATGACGTAGAGGATGGGGGCGAAGGTTTCGCGCTGGACCACGGGCCAGGCGTTCTCGGCCTCGATCAGGGTCGGCCGCACGAAATAGCCGGGGCCCGCCATCAGGCTCCCGCCAAACAGTACCTGGCCGCCGCAGGCTTCGGCTTCCGCGACCGCGGCGACAAAGCGGCTACGCGCAGGCTCATCGATCAGCGGCCCCATCAGCGTGCCATCGGCGAGGGGGTTGCCGACACAGACCTGGTCGTAGGCGGCGATCAGGCGTTCGAGGATCTCGGCATGGCGCGATTCATGCACGATCAGGCGGCGCGTCGAGGTGCAGCGCTGGCCGGCGGTGCCGACCGCGCCGAAGAGGATGGCGCGCACGGCCAGATCGAGATCGGCGCTTTCATCGACGATCACCGCGTTGTTGCCCGAGCATTCGAGCAGACTGCGGCCGAAGCGGGCGGCCACCGCCTGCGCCACCGGTCGTCCGACCGCGGACGATCCGGTGAATGACAGCAGCGGCAGGCGCGCGTCGCCGGCCATGCGCTCACCGACGCCCGGCCGGTCGGACAGCAGCAAGCCGAAGACATCCGCGGCATCGTGTTGCCGTGCCACATGGCTGGCCAGGCGATGAATGGCCAGCGCCGTCAGCGGTGCCTTCGGGCTCGGCTTCCACACCACAGTATCGCCGCAGACCGCGGCGATCAGTGCATTCCAGGCCCAGACCGCGGCGGGGAAATTGAAGGCGGTAATCACGCCGACCGGACCCAGCGCATGCCACTGCTCGGACATCCGGTGCTGGCGGCGCTCCGAGTGCATGGTATTGCCATACAGCTGGCGCGACAGGCCGACGGCGAAATCGGCGATGTCTATCATCTCCTGCACCTCGCCGTCGCCTTCGGCCTTGATCTTGCCGGTTTCGAGCGCGATCAGGCTGCCCAGCAGATCCTTGTGGCGCCGCAGTTCGACGCCGATTGCGCGCACCATCGCACCGCGTTGCGGCGCCGGTACCTCGCGCCACTTGAGGAAGGCGGCCTGGGCCGTGGCGATGGTCGCCTGATAGTCGGCGCCGGTGCCACGGCGAACGCGCGCAATCGCCCGGCCCGTTGCCGGATTTTCCGAGGCGAAGCCGGCACCGGCGCGCGCGAGGCTGTCGACGATGCCGAGCCGGCTCAGAATTTGATGTTCGAGAGCGCTTGGCATGGGCTCGGCTCAGGCGGCGCTGGCACGATCGGCCGGCATCCGCCGCAGCGCGGCGGCGATGCGGTCGATGCCATCGTCGAGCTGGGCCGCCTCGATGATCAAGGGCGGCGCGATCCGGATCACCGTGCCGTGGGTATCCTTGCTCAGCACGCCGGCATCGAGCAGGCGCAGGCAGGCCGTGTGCGCGTCGAGGATCTCCGGGTCGAGTTCGATGCCGGCAAACAGGCCGCGTCCCCGAACGGCGCGGATCGCCGGGTGGCGCAGCTGGCGCAGCCGTGCCAGCAGATGCTCGCCAAGCTGCGCCGAACGCGCCGGCAGATCGAGCTCGACGATCAGGTCGAGCGCGACCAGGGCCACGGCGGCGCCCAGCGCATTGCCGCCGAAAGTACTGCCGTGGTCGCCCGGCGTGAACACGTCCATCACTTCGCGGTCGGCCAGGAAAGCCGATACCGGCAGCAGTCCGCCGCCCAGCGCCTTGCCCAGGATCACGCCGTCGGGCCGTACGCCTTCGTGCCACGACGCCAACAATTTTCCGGTACGACCCAGCCCGGTCTGCACCTCGTCGCAAATCAGCAGCACCCGGTGGCGTCGGCAGATCTCGGCACAGCGGCGCAGGTAGCCCTCGGGCGGCACGACGATGCCGCCTTCGCCCTGTATCGGTTCGACCAGGAAGGCCACCGTGTCGGGCGTGATCGCGGCTTCGAGCGCCGCGGCATCGCCGTAGGGGATCAGCGTGAAGCCCGGCGCGAATGGGCCGAAGCCGTCGCGGTACTGCGGCTCCGAGGACATGCCGACGATGGCGATCGAGCGGCCATGGAAATTGCCCTCGCAAGCGATGATTCCGGCTTGCCCGGCGGTAACACCCTTGACCCGGTAGCCCCACTTGCGCGCCGCCTTGAGCGCGGTTTCGACAGCTTCGAGCCCGGTATTGACCGGCAAGGCGGCCTCATAACCGAACAGTTCGCAAAGACGCGACAGCAGCAGCGGCAGCCGGTCGTTGAAATAGGCGCGCGAGGTGACCGCCAGGCGGCGCGCCTGACGGCCAAGCGCGGCAACCAGTTGCGGATGGCAGTGGCCGAGGCTGGCCGCCGAGTAGGCCGACATCATGTCGAGATAGCGATTCCCCGCGGTATCCCAGACATGGACCCCTTTGCCGCGCGAAAGCACCACGGGCAGCGGCGCATAGTTGTGCGCGCCGTAATGCTCCTCAATTTCCATGTACCCGTCCCCGGTCGGCAAGGTCAGCGCTTCCAGCAGGGTGGCGACGAGCCGCGCCGTCTTGCCGTCAATGTCGCGGTCCGGGTTGTACTCGGCGATTTCGAGGGCGGCCAGTTGCGGGTTGCGGCACACGCTGTGCAAGGCATCGGCCAGCGCAGCGCCGTCCAGACCGCCTGGGCATCGGATGTTGACACCCGGCGCATCGAGCGGCTCGAAGGCATCGAGGTCGATCGAAATACCGAAGCGGCCGCCGCCGACATGGGCAAGCGCTTCAGCCAAGGTCTCGTGCAGGCCGCGCTGGCCGATTTCTTCCATGGTCACGATCTTGACGCCGATCTTCTGCATCAGCAGCCACTCGGAAGTTTCATAACTATGCACGCCGAAAACGCAAGTGCGCCGCGCGTCGACCACGCCCACATGGCATTCCCACGGGTTCGGGCCGCAACCAAGCAGCGCCGCCAGCGGCATGCCGTGCGGATTGCTGCTGGGACTGGTTATGCTGGTGTGCGCATCGAGATGGGCATCGATCCAGAGCAGGCCAAAGCCCTTGCCGACCGCTCGCGCAACGCCATGCCAGGTGCCCATCGCCATCGCATGATCGCCACCCGTAACGACAGGCAACGCACCGCTGGCCATGCAGGCCGCAACGCGCTCGTCGATTTGCCGGCAGAGCCGGCGCAGCGCTATGTCACGCGGCGCATGCAGATCAGCGGATGGCGCGATGATTGCCTCCCATGCGCAGTCAATCCGATTCCTGCGGATCCCGGCGCCGATATCCGCGATTTCGAGTGCCGCCGCCGCGAGCGAACTTGATCCCCTGGTCTGCGCCGGCACCCCCAAACCGCTGGCGACGCCGATCAAACGCACCGCGCGTGGTTTCGCGGAGAACATGCTGTCCATGACCATCTCCCATCGTGCTACTACTATAGTAGACAGCAAGTTCCGCGGAGCGTTCGACGTCCGGGCCGGCCAGTCTGTTGCACGCGGCCGCAAGTCAGCTTGGCCCGGTCGTCTGATTATGTATTGATGCCGGTGGATGGAGAATTGCGCATGCTGCGACAAGCGATCAGCGAGGCCTGTCGGCGCGACGAGGCGGTCTGCGTCGCCGCACTGGTCGACGCGCTGGAACGCCTGAGCATCGACCGGCAAGCGATCCGGACGCGAGCGAGTTCGCTGGTCGCCGCGGTACGCAGGCAGCGCCGCGGGGCGAGCGGAGTCGACCACCTGATGCACGAGTTTTCGCTGTCGAGTCAGGAAGGCGTCGCCCTGATGTGCCTGGCCGAGTCCTTGCTGCGCGTTCCGGACACGGCGACCGCCGACCGCCTGATCCGCGACAAGCTCGGTCCCGGCGACTGGAAATCGCACCTCGGCGCCAGCCCTTCGCTGTTCGTCAATGCCGCCACCTGGGGGCTGATGCTGACCGGCAAGCTGGTCGCCAGCCACCCGCATGGCGCGCTCGGCGATGCGATGACCAGTCTGCTGACCAAGGGCGGCGAGCCGCTGATCCGCAAGGGCATCGACTTCGCCATGCGCCTGCTCGGCGAGCAATTCGTCATGGGCGAAACCATCGAGGCGGCACTTGCACGCAGCAGAAGCAACGAGGTCCGCGGCTACACCCACTCCTTCGACATGCTCGGCGAAGCGGCGCTGACCGGAGCCGACGCCGAGCGTTACCACCGCGCCTACGCGACGGCCATTCACGCCATCGGCCATGCCAGCGGCGGGCGCGGCGTGGTGCGCGGGCCCGGCATCTCGGTCAAGCTCTCGGCCCTGCATCCGCGCTATGTGCGCAGCCAGCGGGCGCGAGTGATGGCCGAATTGCGGCCGCGGTTGAAGGGGCTGATGCAACTTGCCCGGCAGTACGACATCGGCCTGAATATCGACGCCGAAGAAGCCGACCGGCTGGAGCTTTCGCTCGACCTGCTGGAGTCGCTGGCCGCCGATCCCGATCTCGCCGGCTGGGATGGTCTCGGCTTCGTTGTCCAGGCCTACCAGAAGCGCGGTCCCGGCGTCATCGACTGGTTGATCGACCTGGCGCGGCGCACCCGGCGCCGGCTGATGATCCGTCTGGTCAAGGGCGCCTACTGGGATACCGAGATCAAGCGCGCCCAGGTCGATGGCATGACCGATTACCCGGTGTTCACGCGCAAAGTCCATTCCGATCTTTCCTACCTGGTCTGCGCCCATCGTCTGCTGGCGGCGCCCGCCGCGATCTATCCGCAGTTCGCCACGCACAACGCCCAGACACTGGCGACGGTGTTGCAGATGGCGCGCCAACGCGGCATCGAAGACTACGAATTCCAGTGCCTGCACGGCATGGGCGAACCGCTTTACGACAATGTCGTCGGCCCGGAAAACCTCGGCAAGCCTTGCCGCATCTATGCGCCGGTCGGCGGCCATGAAACCCTGCTGCCTTATCTGGTGCGCCGCCTGCTGGAAAACGGGGCGAACAGCTCCTTCGTCAATCGCCTCGTCGATGAGGCGGTATCGATCGATGAACTGGTCGCGGACCCGCTGGCGCGGGTCAAACGCGATGGCGGTGCGCGGCACCCGGCGATTCCGCTGCCGCGGAATATTTACGGCCCGCGGCGACTCAATTCCGAGGGCGTCGACCTGGCGGATGAAACGAGCATTGCCGCGCTCGAGAACGAACTGGGGCAACTTGCCGGCAAACTCTGGCAGGCGCGTCCGCTGCTGGCCGGAGACGCGGAAACCGCCGGCCCGGCGCTGCCAATACGCAGCCCGGCGCATCGCGGGGATCGGGTTGGCACGGTGATCGAGGCCGATGCGGCGACGGTCGAACGCGCGCTGAACAACGCCGATGCGTACGCCGAAACCTGGCAGCGGACGCCCCGTGCCGAGCGCGCAGCGGCACTTCGCCGCGCCGCCGCGCTGCTGGAAAGCCGCCGCGCCGAATTGCTCAGCCTGTGCATCCGCGAGGCCGGCAAGACCTGGGGTAACGCCATCGCCGAAGTGCGCGAGGCGGTGGATTTCTGCCGCTACTACGCAGACCAGTTGCAAAGCGGCGATTTTTCGGATGCCGCCGTGTCGCCAGGGCCGACCGCCGGGGATACCGTACCCGGCTCCGCCGGGTACATAACTATTTGCATCAGCCCGTGGAATTTTCCTCTGGCGATTTTCCTTGGCCAAGTCAGCGCCGCCTTGGCCGCCGGCAGCTCGGTAATCGCCAAACCGGCGACGCAGACGCCGCTGATCGCCGCCTTTGCTGTGGAACTGCTGCACCAGGCCGGCATTCCGCGGCAAGCCCTGCAATTCCTGCCCGGCCGGGGCGCCACGGTGGGCGCCGCACTGACCGCCGATCCGCGCGTGCGCGGCGTCGTGTTCACCGGCTCGATCGAGGTGGCCCGGCTGATCAACCAGAGCATCGCCGGCCACGATGACGCGCGCCTGATTGCCGAGACCGGCGGCCAGAATGCGATGATCGTCGATTCCTCGGCCCTGCCCGAGCAAGTGGTGCAGGACGTGCTGAGCTCCGGTTTCGATTCCGCCGGTCAGCGCTGCTCGGCCCTGCGCATACTCTGCCTGCAACGCGACGTCGCCGATCAGATGCTGGCCAAGCTCAAGGCCGCCATGGACGAACTTGCCGTCGGCAACCCGGCTCGTCTGGCAACCGACATCGGCCCGGTGATCGACGAAGCCGCGCAGGCGCAACTCCTGGCCCACATCGAACAGATGCGGAGCAAGGGTCGCGCAGTGTTTCAAGCGGCCCTGCCGGCGGACTGCGCAAACGGGTGTTTCGTGCCGCCGACCTTGATCGAAATCGGCTCGCTGGCTGAACTTCAGCGGGAGGTGTTCGGCCCGGTGGTGCATGTGCTGCGTTTCGCCGGCGGCCAACTGGACCCGCTGCTCGCTGCCATCAATGCCACCGGCTACGGCCTGACGCTGGGCCTGCACAGTCGCATCGACGAGACCATGGAAAAAGTCACGGCCGGCGCCCGCGTCGGCAACATTTACGTCAACCGCAACATGATCGGCGCCGTCGTCGGCGGGCAGCCCTTCGGCGGCGAAGGCTTGTCCGGCACTGGCCCCAAGGCTGGCGGGCCGCTGTATCTGCACCGCATGGCCGGCAGCGAGCGAGTGCCGCCGGGCATGCTGGGTTGCCGGCCGGGTACCGCTTTGGCCGATGGCAGCCCGGCCTGCCACCGCCTCGCCGCTTGGGCGGCGGCGTCAGGACGGCATGATCTGGCGCAACTCTGCGCGGACTATGCGGCCTTGACGCTGCGCCACGCCCTGATCGATCTGCCAGGCCCCACCGGCGAACGCAATACCCTGAGCTTTGCCGCCCTTGGCCGCCTGCTTTGCCTGGCGCCGGATGAAACCAGTTTGCTGCGGCAACTTGCGGCAGTGCTGGCTGTCGATGGCCAAGCCGTGATGCCCAACGACGAGACCAGTCATGCGGTCTTGCGCATTCTGCCGCCGGATCTGGCCGCTGCCATCGAGCTACAGCCGCGGGAGGACCACGCCAACCTGGCGGGCGTTCTGCTGGCCGGCGATGCGGGCCTTGCCGCGGCGCTGCGTCGGCGCCTGGCCAACGCGCCGGGGGCTCTGATTCCCTTGTTCCAGCCGGGCGGGAACACGGCCTTGTACCCCGTGTTCCGCATGGTCGCCGAGCGGGTGGTCAGCGTAAACACCACGGCGTCCGGCGGCGACACTGCGCTGATGATGCTGGGCGACGACAGCCACGATCAGACTTTGTCGACCTAGTCGTCGCAAGATGAGATCAACATCCATGCGCAACGCGCTTCACCGCGGCAATCCATGGGGATGCGGACACGGAATACGGACAATAGTTGACAGATTTACTCAACTATACTAGGCTTGGTTTGGGGGACGCTCCGGCCCACTCGGCGACGGGAACAGCACCACCAATATCCTCCAGGAGGATGTCATGAAAACCCTCAACGCTTCCCTGCTGTTTCCCGGCGGTAACTCCAGCTCCCGCTTCGATTCCGCCAGGGCTCTGGCATTCTCCCTCGCCGAGTCCGACGGCGAACTGCTGGAACCCGAGATCGTTGCTTGGCACGATCGCGCATCCGAGAGAGCATCACCCGTGCTTGAGGGCTGCGGCGGTCCCGACGGCTGGCACCACTACGGCGTCACTCACGAAGGATGCCTTGAAGTCATCGTCGACGGCCAAACATCCTTCATCTTCGCCGAGTCCAGCCAATTTGATTCCTATGCGCATTTCGGTCCGGGACCCTTCCTGAACCTGAGAGATCGCGCCGGACGTGAA
Source organism: Betaproteobacteria bacterium (assembly GCA_031389965.1). GTDB lineage: Bacteria > Pseudomonadota > Gammaproteobacteria > Burkholderiales > Rhodocyclaceae > Sulfuritalea. The sequence goes on along the minus strand of JANMTA010000509.1, from coordinate 4,117 downwards.
TGGGTCTGTCTTGCCTCGAGCTTGGCGGATCCGCACAATCCACTGGCTCCCTCGCACACCGCCTGCATTCCTGTTGACGAAGCCTCCTGCGAGTTCGGCTGACCGGCTTAGCTTTGGGCAAGGAGTTCGACATGAGTCCGGCATCACCTTCCATGACCTCGCTTTTTGAACAGCTTGGGCTCGAATGCACGCCCGAAGCGATTCAGGCTTTTATCGCCACCCATCGTTTCCTGCCCGGTGGTTTTGACGGCCCGATCCAGGAAGCTCCTTTTTGGACCCCTTCCCAATCGGAACTGTTGCGCCAAGCCTTGGCCGACGACTCGGAATGGTCCGGCTTGGTCGATCGGCTCGATTCAGGCCTGAGGCGAAACACGCACGCGGGAAGTTGATGCCGTAGTCCCATCGATGACTGGTATCGACAAGCCGCCGGCGTGCCTTATGCGGACATGGTCCCAATCGACGATCGTTGCCCGGCACGACCTTCGAGATGCGCATAGGCCGCTTCAGTACCGAGCCGTGGGTCGACAACAGCCTTGCCAACCGTGAAGTGGTAAATATCCTGGAAGCAAGAGGTATCGAGGCCTAAACTGCGATGCACGTAGTCATCGAAGTAGCAGCCGATGCCGGTGCCCTGGACCCCGGCCGCTTCGGCCTCGAGGTAGAGGACCTGCCCGAGCATGCCTGCCTCCCAGAATCGCTGGCGATACAGCCATGCTCGCGTTGGACCAATGTCATCGAAGCGCGATAGCATGGCCAGCGCGAACGCGGAGTCGGCGGCAATATCCTGGTGACATGAAGCGGCCCGGGCGAATTGCCGAACATCCATTGGTGCGAGAAGGTATAGCGGCAAATGCGCAGGGGCGCCAGGATCGCGTTGCCACAGCCAGTCCGCGGACATCGCGGCACGCAGCCGATCGAGGGCGGCTTGAGTTCGTGGAAGGCAGTAAACACCGGGTTCGATTCCGCTCACACGATGAACAAACAGCACCAGGTGGACGCACGGTTCCGCATGGGTCAGTGACCAAGGTGGCAGCCTTTCGCGCGGCAATAATGCGTCAAGCATGCGGTAGAACTTCCCCGCGTCGATGGCCGTGACACCATCGAATTCCTGGGCGGAACGGCGCACGCGGATCAAGTGGGTCACCAACTCGCTCGATGCTCGCTTCAGGGCGGGCAAGCTCGGCCGCGCTCGCACCTCGGCCCCCTCCACCTGGGCTTGCGTTGCGAGCGGTTTGCGGGTGGCGGCGGCTACCTCGGAGATGCCCGGCCAACCGCGATGGCCGGAACTCAAGGCGTTGGCTGTCCCCGTCCAAACGACGCCAGCAAGAGCGGCAACCACGGCGGTGGCGAGTGGCGCTTTACCCGGCCCGATCCAGATCATCGCCTCGGGTGCTTCCGTTTCGACGCCAGCGAAATCCGCAGCCCGATCGATCCCGGTGACGGCGGCTATCTCGTCATCGCTCCATCCGGTTGCCAAATGCGCTGTCCAGCCGAGGGCAGAGGCGGCGTAAGAAATCGCGGCCAGGGCATGTCCGCAATCATGCTGGCAATAACGGAAGGCACGCACGCCATATTTCCAGGCCTCGCGCCAGTGGATGCCCGTCAGGGCAAGCAGCAGGCCCCCCGACCAGGCTGGAGGCGCCGTGGCGCGACGCTCCAGGCAATGTTGGTCTGGTCGGTAGTGGTAAACCCCGGCAGGGAGACCGGGAAGATCGGGACAGATAACATAGCCTTCGGTGGGATGCAGGTTTCCACTGGAAGGATTGCAGCGCAGCGCCCATCGATTTCCGCCATGGGACTTCCAGGCCGACAAGCCGAGGGACAACTGCAACAAGCAAGCCAGGCTATCCGCATTCAGCGCCTTTTCCGGCGCGCCACCCGCTTCGAACAGTTCGCCCCAGCAGACCGGCAGATCGCCGGACAGCAGCGGCAGGTCAAGTTGCGAAGCTCCGGCATAGCGACGGAAGGGATCGGGTTGCGTTTCCCAGTCCAGATGACCCGGGCCGGGGGCATAGCGATCCGGGTGATGCTTGGAACATTCATGGTAGGCATGAATCGGATCCTTGGCTCCAGTGATGTGTGCCATCGAGGCAGCGGCCCGCGGTTGCGCCTACTTACGCACTCGGTTGCCAACCATCTCCATGGCATTGACCCAGCGGTCGAACTCCTCCGCCGTGACATAGCCCAGCGACAAGGCCGCCTGGCGTAGTGTTGTGCCTTGATGGTGGGCTTGTTTGGCAATCTCCGCGGCCTTGTCATAGCCGATGTGCGGCGCGAGGGCAGTTACCAGCATCAGCGAGTGCTCAAGCAATTCCGCAATTCGCTCCCGGTTTGCTTCAATGCCGCCGACGCAATGCGCCGCAAAACTTGTCATGCCATCGCTGAGCAGTCGCACGCTCTGAAGAAAGTTGTGAACAATGAGAGGCTTGAAAACATTCAGCTCAAAGTTGCCGGACGCACCACCGACGCTGATCGCCACGTCATTGGCGAGAACCTGGCAGCAGAGCATCGTCATCGCTTCGCACTGGGTTGGGTTGACCTTGCCAGGCATGATCGAACTGCCGGGCTCATTCTCTGGAATCGAGATTTCGCCGAGCCCACAGCGGGGACCGGAAGCCAACCAGCGGATGTCGTTGGCGATCTTCATCAGCGCGACGGCGAGAGTCTTAAGGGCGCCATGTGCGGCGACCAGGCCGTCATTTGCAGCCAGGGCCGCGAACATATTGTTCGCGCTGACAAAGGGCAAAGAACTCCCTGTGGACAACTCCGCCGCCACGCGGGCGCCGAATTCCGGGTGGGTGTTGAGCCCGGTGCCGACCGCCGTGCCGCCGACAGCAAGGGCATAAAGCGAAGGCAGTGCGGACTTGATGACGATGTCGGCATGGTCAAGTTGGGCGACGTAGCCGGAGAACTCCTGACCCAGGCTCAGTGGCGTCGCGTCCTGCAAATGTGTGCGACCGATCTTTACGATGTCCTCGAAGAGTTCGGCCTTCATGGCCAGTGTCGCGCGCAGGCGATCAAGCGCTGGCAGCAACGTGCCAGTGATGCGGAGCACGGCCGCGAAATGCATGGCAGTGGGGAAGATGTCATTCGAAGATTGCCCAAGATTGACATCATCGTTCGGATGTATGAGCCGGTTCTGGCCGCGCTCGCCACCCAAGAGTTCGGACGCACGGTTGGCCAGCACCTCATTCATGTTCATGTTGGTTTGGGTGCCGGAACCGGTTTGCCAGACCGACAGCGGAAACTCGTCGCGGTGGCGCCCGGCGACGACCTCGTTCGCCGCCAACATGATGACATTGGCCTTGCTCCGCGGAAGTAATCCGAGTTCCTGATTCACCTTGGCGCAAGCGCCCTTGATGACTGCCAGCGCGGCGATGAAGTCATCGGGCATGCGTTCGGTGGAGATGGCGAAGTACCGCAGGGATCGTTGTGTTTGAGCGCCCCACAGACAGTCGGCCGGAACATCGATAGCACCGAAGGAGTCTTTCTCCACTCTTGTCGCCGAGGCGGCGCGGCTACTACCCCGAGTATTCATGCTGTGGATATGCCGTTCCATCGACGAGTCTCATGAGTGAATACCGACTACGAAGCGCCTTCATCTCTTCACTGGATTGGAACACGCATTGCCAGGGAAGTTCAGTTAGCGCTAAAACTATTCAGTGAACCCCGTTGCGGTCGTACAAGTCACTGAACTTCAGAAACCGCCGTCCCGCCAGCGCCGACTTTCAAGCAAGTGTCCTTGACGTCCGCATCACCTGCGGGACCGAAGGCATGCACAAGACCCACCCGCGCGCACGAAACGTTCTCATAGCCCAGGCTTCCCCGGACAGCGAGACCAGCAGCGCAACGAGGAGTCGGGAAAGGCCGGCATATGCTTGACCGGCTTGCCCGCCCCGCGCTCCGGTGCGCTCGATGCGACGGCCGCAGAAGTGCGTCCGGTCATGCCGGCGACTCAGGCGGAGGGCGGCACCGGGGTTTCCGCGACCCGCTCGTGGTAGCGCGCGCGGTAGAGCAGGCGACGCTTTTGCGGCGTCTCGGTGAATCCGGAACGGTCGTGCAGCACGTTGTTGCAGGCCAGGCCCATGCCCGGCTCCAGGCGCCCGCGCAGAGTCCA
>JANMTA010000496.1:0-2183 GCA_031389965.1 Betaproteobacteria bacterium | reverse complement strand
CGGTGCGCGGACTGGCGGCACCCACCGTCAAGGCCTTCGCCACGCCGCTGGGCAGCATTCCGCTCGACCGTGCCGCGCTCGATGCGCTGGCCGACCTGCCGCAGCTCGTCGCCAGCGAATGTTCCTGGGCGTGGGCGGCATCAGAGGCGACGAGCTGCGGCAAGTCGGCCAGCGCATCGAGCGCGGCACGGTCCAGCGGAATGCTGCCCAGCGGCGTGGCGAAGGCCTTGACGCTGGGTGCCGCCAGTCCGCGCACCGACACACGGTGGCAGGGGCCGAGCAGCACCACGCGGGCGATGCGTCCGGCGAGCGGCGCCAGCAGGGCGTAGGCCTTGCCGGCAGTGCCGCCGGAATAGACGTAGCCGGCATGCGGCACGATCACGGCCTTGAGCAGGCCGGGGCCAGGAGTCGGCGCTGGCGCTACGCCGAGGCAGGTCGCCAGATCATCGCGCAGGCTGTCCGGATCGTCGGGGTAGAACATGCCGGCGACGGCCGGCGGACGGATGGCGGTGGCAGTGCTCATGGTCACCTCATTTTGCTCATCATCAGGTCAGCAGCAGCAGGCCGCCGACGAGGCCCGCGGCAATGGCGGCAAATCCCGGCAGCGTGCGGCGCGCCAGCGCCGCACCCCCGATGACGATTACCAGGCCGGCCTTGAAGGCGAGGTTGGAAAGGGTTGCGAGGGTTATCGCGGTGATGGTTTGTGCGGCCGTCAGCTTGTCCATGGTGAACATGCGCAGCGACGACAAGGTGATCGCATCGACGTCGGTCAGTCCCGAGGCCAGCGCCAGCAGGTAGAGGCCGCGGTTGCCGGCCACATCCTGCAGCCAGGCCGACAGCACCAGCACCAGCGCGTAGAGGCCGCCGAAGGTCAGCGCGGTCCTGATTTCGGTTGGATTGCTGACTTGCGGCATGGGTATGGCCGCGCCGTCCTCGAGTTGTCGCCAGCCCCAAAATGCCACCGCCAGGCCCAGCACCAGGCCGGACCCCAGCACGCCAGCCAGCGGTGCGAGAATCGCCGGTGCCACGGCGAAGGAGACCACGCCCAGCCGCACCATGACGACGACGTTGGCGAGCAGGATCACCAGCATCGCGGTGCGCACCAGACCGGCATCGGCCCGCGCATGGCGGGCAAATATCATGGTGGTCGCCGTGGATGAAACCATGCCGCCGAAGAGGCCGATCAGCGCCGCGCCGTGCTTCGCCCCGGTCAGGCGCAGGGCTGCGTAGCCGGCCAGGGAGACGCCGGAGATCAGCACCACCATGAGCCAGATGTTGTAGGGATTGAGCGCCTGGTAGGGGCCGAAATTGCGGTCGGGCAGGATCGGCAGGATCACCAGTGCCAGCACGCCGAACTGCAGCATCGACAGCAGGTCGACCTGCGTCAGGCTCCTTGAAATGCCATGCAGTTCGGTCTTGAAGTAGAGCAGGATCGTGGTGGCGATGGCCAGCATCACCGCGCTCGACGCGTAGCCGTACCAGATCATGGCGCCGAGGGCATAGCAGACCATCAGGGCGACTACCGAGGTGGTACCCGGATCGCCGGTATCGAGCGGGTCGGACACATGGGCGGCGATCATCATGGCCGCGACGGCCAGCAGGCCGGCGGCAAGTATCCAGCCGCTGTCGGCGGTCTGCGCCAATAGCGCGCTGATGCAGCCCAGCAGTCCGACCAGGGCGAAGGTGCGCAAGCCGGCCTTGCGGTCGGACTGGCGCTCGCGTTCAAGACCGATCAGCAGGCCGATGCCGATGCTGGTGGCAAAGGCCTGCAAGGTTTCATAGCTGGTTTCTGCAGCGAACATATGATCTCTCGCATGAATTCCTTTAAGGCGATTGTATAGAATCGCGCTATGGCTTATCACGCACTGGTTCCCGCCGCGGGCTCGGGTTCGCGCATGGGCGCGCTTACGGGGCGCGCCGTACCCAAACAATATCTGCCGCTGGCTGGCCAGCCGATGATCCGGCACGCCTTGGCGACATTGTGCGCCACTCCGGCGATAGCGCAGGTGTTCGTGGTGCTGGCGCCGGACGATACGCATTGGCCCGACGCCGCGATGGCTACGCTCGGTCCGAAATTGCATGTACTGCGCTGCGGCGGCGAAACGCGCGCGCTCAGCGTCGCCAACGGCCTGCGGGCGATGGCCGGCGAACTCGGCGGACAGGCTGATATCGGCAACGACTGG
>JANMTA010000451.1:0-12818 GCA_031389965.1 Betaproteobacteria bacterium | reverse complement strand
TCGGATGCCCTGCATGCGGCGCAGGCCGGGATGTTCGCGGCCAACACCGAAGTCAGCCGCCTTGAATCCGAGATCGGCCATTTGCGCGATTCACGCTCACGGCTGGAAGCGCGCCTGGATCAGCTGGGTGTCGAGGAGACGCACTGGCGCGGCCAGCAAGGCCAGTTGGCTGAGGATGAGGCGCGCTGGAAGCTGCTGCTGGAGAATTCCCGCAGCCGTTCCGCCACCGCTACCGCCCGCCATCAGGAAGCCGCTGGCCGTCTGCCCGCTGCCGAGGATGCCGTGCAGGCAGCCGGTACGGATGTCACCGAGGCCCGCCGCAGCCTGAGCGACGCCGAGCAGGCCTTGCGTCTGGCCGAGGCAGACAAGGGGCATGCGCAGCGTGCGCTGGACAACCTGGTGCAGCGTCGCAGCCGGCTGGAGCAGGATCGCCAGGCCCTGGGTGCCCCCGACGCGGCCTTGCTGTTCGCATCGCAGGAGAGCGAGAGAGGTGCAGAAGCGGCGTTGGCGGTGGCGCAGCAACGCCTCGCAGCGCTGCAAGCTGCCCTACCTGTAGCCGAAGCGCAGCTGCGCGCCGCACGCGAAGCGCTGCAGGCGGCGCATCGCAGTCTGACCGAGACGCGCGCCCGCCACGACGCGCTGGCCCAGTTGCAGGCCAAGGTTGCACAAAGCGGCGAGATCGGCGAGTGGCTCAAGGCGCGCCATCTGGCCGATGCCAAACCCCTGTGGCAATCGATCCAGGTCGAGGCCGGTTGGGAAACCGCGGTTGAAGCCGTGCTGCGCGAACGCTTCTCGGCCTTGACGGCCGATGCGGACACTGTGCGGGCGGCTCTTGCCGCACCCCCTCCGGCGATTCTTGCTCTGGCGCTAACACGAGCCGGCGCCACTGTGCCGGCGGCCGGCGACAGCCTGCGCGCCAAGGTGCGCTGCGACGATGCGCGCTGGGCCGGCGTGCTCGACGAATGGCTGGCCGGCGTCGCCGTTGCCGACGACCTGAGCACCGAATTGCCGCTGGCTGCCGGCCAGCGCGTGTCGCGCGCCGGACACCTGCTGACCCCCGTCGGCCTCACGCTGTATGTACCGGATGCGAAGACCCACGGCGTCATCGAACGCCAGCGCGAGATCGACGAACTGGCCGGACTGCTGGCCACGCACACCGCCACCGAGGATGCGGCGCGTGAAGTGCAGCGCACGGCTGAGCAGTCGCTGGCCGAAGCCCAGGCTCAGCTCAGCGCGGCACGCCGCGCCATGCAGGAGGCGCAGCAGGCCTTTCATGCCGCGCAGGTCGAAGCGCTCAAGCTGGCGCAGGCACAAACCCGTTTCGAAGAACGTTCGGCGCAGATCGACCGCGACCTGGCCGAACTGCAGCGCCAGGATGAGACCGAGCAGGCCCGCCGCGAGCGCGCCGAGGGCGAAGGCGAACTCCAGCGCGAACGCCTCGGCGAGGTACGCGAGCGCCTCGAGCAGGCGCTGGAATTGCATCGGCAGAAGGACGCGGCATTGCGCGAGGCGCGGGCCCTGGAAGTCCAGCTCGGGCGCGAAGCACAGGAGGCGGGCTTCTCCGAACGCGAGTGCATCTCGAAACTGGAAGACAATGCGCGCGCTGGCGCCACCGCTGGCAGCCAGCTGCAACGCATTGAAACTGAAACCCGCGCCGCCCGCACGGAACTGGCCGGCATCAGCGATACGGTGCTGCAGGAACAATTGCACACCGCGCTGGATGGGAAGCTCGACAAAGAGTCGGCGCTGGCGGAACGGCGCAACGTGCTCGAAACGGCGGCGTCAGAGCTGCGCAGTCTTGATGAGCAGCGCATGAAGCTGGAGCAGGGCGTGGTTCCCCTGCGCGACAAGATCAACGACCTGCGGCTCAAGGCGCAGGCCGCGCAGATGAACGAGGAACAGTTCCGCGAGCGGCTGGCCGAAGTCCACGTGCTGAGCGAGGCCGACGAAGCGCCCTTCCTCGATGAACTCAACGCCGGCGGTGCCGACAAGCTCAAGGACAGCCTCTTGCAAGGCGAAATCGCCCAGATCAGCGCCGAGATCGAAACCCTCGGCCCGGTCAACCTCGCCGCGCTGGAAGAACTGGCCACGGCGTCCGAGCGCAAGGGCTTCCTCGATGCGCAGTCGGCCGACCTGAATGAGGCGATCGGCACGCTGGAAGACGCGATCCGGCGCATCGACCGTGAAACGCGCGAGCAGTTGCAGGAGACCTACAACTCGGTCAACCAGCATTTCGGCACGCTCTTCCCGCAGTTGTTCGGCGGTGGCGAAGCACGGCTGATCCTGACCGGCGACGAAATTCTCGACGCCGGCATCCAGATCATGGCGCAGCCGCCGGGCAAGAAGAACACCACGATCCATCTGCTGTCGGGCGGCGAGAAGGCGCTGACGGCGATCGCCCTGGTATTCGCGCTGTTCCAGCTGAATCCGGCGCCGTTCTGCATGCTCGACGAAGTCGATGCGCCGCTCGACGACTCGAACACCTTGCGCTTCTGCGAGATGGTCAAGCGCATGTCGGTGCAGACGCAGTTCGTTTTCATTTCGCACAACAAGATCGCCATGGAAATGGCGCAGCAACTGATCGGCGTGACCATGAAGGAACAGGGCGTGTCGCGCGTGGTGGAAGTCGATATCGAAGAAGCGCTGCGCCTCGCCGACGAGCAGCAGGCAGCGTAGCGAGCGCAAAACAAGGTGACTTGACATGGCAATCAGCGAACTGCAACTCGCTTTGATCGGGGCCGGGGTGGCGGGGGTGGCCATGGTCTGGGGCTACAACATCTGGCAGGATCGCCAGCACCGCAAGTCCGCCGACAGGATATTCAAGGGCGGGCATGGTGATGCGCTGCTGCCGCAAGAAAAATGGCCGGGGACCTCCGCCGGGATACAGGACGACGCGCGACAGGAGCCGCATTTTGGCGACGAAGGCCGCGATCCGGCGGAGCCTTACGGCGCTGAAGATGCGGCAGAAAGCCTTGCCACGGATGCCGTGCAGGAGCCGCAGGGTTCCGGGCTAGCGCCCGTGTTTCCAGTCGAGTGCGCCGATGCCGTGGCCGATTGCGTGCTGCACCTGGTGGCGGCCGAGCCGGTTCCGGCGCCTGCGGTCTGGGCCATACAGAAAGCCTGGGCCGGGGAATTGAGCAAGCCGGTGCACTGGCTGGCGAAGAAGACTGCCGCTGGCACTGTTGATGCGGCATGGCAGCCGGTCGATGCCCACGACAGCGGACGTTACTGCGAATGGGCGGTCGCGATCCAGCTGGCCGATCGTCGCGGCCCGATCTCCGACGGTGAACTGGCGCGCTTCTTCGATGGCGTTCAGCAACTGGCGCAGCAGACTTCCGCCGCGCTGGAACTTCCTTCGCGCGGCGAAACCGTATTGCGTGCCGCGAAGCTTGATGAATTCTGCGCCGCAGTGGACATCCAGTTCGTGCTGCATGTCGTCGAAGCTTCGGGCGGCGTATTCGCCGGCACCAAGCTGCGTGGCGTGGCGGAGGCGGCGGGCCTGGCGCTGGAAGCGGACGGCGTGTTTCGTGCCCGCGATGCCGAGGGTGGCGAACTGTTTACCGTGGCCAATCTCGGCGCCGAGCGCCTGGAAGCCGACTCGATCAAGTCGCTGGCAACCCATGGCCTGACCTTGAGCCTCGATGTGCCGCGCGTGACAGATGGCACGCTGGCCTTCGACCGCATGCTGGCGACCGCGCAGCAACTTTCCGCGGCACTGGGCGGCGTGCTGGTGGATGCCCAGCGTGCACCGCTGGCCGATGCCATGATCGATGCGATTCGCGCCAGGACGGCCGAACTGCAACAGCGCATGGGCGAGGCCGATATCGTTCCGGGTAGCTCCCGGGCATTGCGTCTCTTTTCCTGATGAGCCTGCCGCAGGCAGCGGCGCGGGCCGAGGCTCTGCGCCGCGAAATCGAAAGACACAACCAAGCCTATTACGTGCTCGACGCGCCGACTGTTCCGGATGCGGAGTACGACAGGCTGTTCCGCGAATTGCAGGCGCTGGAGGCGGAACATCCCGAACTGATCAGCGCTGGTTCGCCGACGCAGCGCGTGGGTGGCAAACCACTGCCGGAATTTGCGCCGGTGCGCCATGCCGTGCCGATGCTGTCGATCCGCACCGAAACGGATACCGAACCGTCGGGTGCGTGCGCTTTCGATGCCCGTGTGCGGCGCGAACTGGGATTGGGGGAGCCGGATGGTGCCATCGAGTACGCCGCCGAACTCAAGTTCGACGGCCTGGCCATCAACCTGCGCTACGAAAACGGCGTGCTGGCGCAGGCCGCGACGCGCGGCGACGGCGAAAATGGCGAGGACGTGACGCAGAACATCCGCACCGTTCGGCGCATTCCCTTGCGCCTGGCGGGCGAAGCGCCGCCGGTGCTGGAAGTGCGTGGCGAAGTGTTCATCAGCCGTCCCGATTTCGAACGCTACAACGAGAAGCAGCGAGCGCTGGGGCGCCCGACGCTGGTCAATCCGCGCAACGGCGCCGCCGGCAGCATCCGCCAGCTCGATCCGGCCATGGCCGCCGAGCGGCCGCTGTCCTTCTATGCCTATGGCCTGGGCGAGACAAGCGGCTGGGAAGTCCCGGCGACGCATGCGGGTGTACTCGATGCGCTGGCGGCTTTCGCCCTGCCGGTGTGCGAGCATCGCGCCGTGGTGGCGGGCGCCGACGGCCTGATCGCCTTTCACGCCCGGATCCGCACGCTGCGCGATGCGCTGCCCTTCGACATCGACGGCGTGGTGTACAAGGTGAATTCGCTGGCGCTGCAGCAGCGTCTCGGTTTCGTCACGCGCGAACCGCGCTGGGCGGTGGCGCACAAGTATCCGGCCGAGGAGGCACTGACCACGGTGGAGGCGATCGAGGTGCAGGTCGGCCGCACCGGCGCCATCACACCGGTGGCACGCCTGGCGCCGGTCTTCGTCGGCGGCGTGACGGTGACCAACGCCACGCTGCACAACGAAGCCGAGGCGCGGCGCAAGGATGTGCGCATCGGCGATACCGTAGTGGTGCGGCGTGCCGGCGACGTGATTCCGGAGGTGGTGTCGGTCGTCCTCGACAAGCGGCCGATGAAGGACCTGTTTGGCGGTGAAGCGCTGCATGCGGCCTTCGAACTGCCGAAGGCCTGCCCGGTGTGCAAATCGGCGATCGAGAAGCCAGAGGACGAGGCGATCGCCCGCTGTACGGGCGGCCTGTTTTGTCCGGCGCAGCGCAAGCAGGCGCTGCTGCATTTCGCCGGACGCCGCGCGATGGACATCGAGGGTCTCGGCGACAAACTCGTCGAACAACTTGTGGACAATGCCATCGTCAAGACACCGGCCGATCTCTACAAGCTCGGCCTGCTGGCGATGGCCAATCTCGAGCGCATGGCGGAAAAGTCCGCAGCCAACATTCTCGCGGCCGTCGAGAAAAGCAAACAGACGACGCTGGCGCGCTTCATCTTCGCCCTGGGCATCCGCAATGTCGGAGAGGCGACGGCGAAGGATCTGGCGCGCCACTTCGGCAATCTCGACGCCGTGATCGCGGCCGATGCCGATTCGCTGCAGCAGGTGCCCGACGTCGGCCCGGTGGTGGCGGCATCCATCGTCCGCTTCTTCGCCGAGCCGCACAATGTCGAGGTGATCGAGCAATTGCGCGCGGGAGGGGTTATCTGGCTTGAGGGCGAGACCCCGGCAACGGTGAGTTCGGCCATCGCCGGCAAGACCTTCGTCCTCACCGGCACGCTGCCAACGCTGACGCGCGACGAAGCGAAAGACATGATCGAGGCGCTGGGCGGCAAGGTCGCCGGCTCGGTATCGAAGAAAACCGATTACGTCGTGGCCGGAGCCGAAGCCGGTTTCAAACTCGACAAGGCGCAGGCCTTGGGCGTCACCATTCTGGATGAGAACCAATTCAGGGAGTTGATAAAAACATGAAAAAAGTCACCAAGGCGGTCTTTCCCGTCGCCGGCCTCGGCACCCGCTTCCTGCCGGCCACAAAGGCCAGCCCCAAGGAAATGATGCCGATCGTGGACAAGCCGCTGATCCAGTATGCGGTGGAGGAGGCGGTCGCTGCCGGCATCACCGACATGATCTTCGTCACCGGTCGTTCCAAGCGCGCCATCGAGGACCACTTCGACAAGGCCTATGAACTGGAAAGCGAGCTCGAACAGCGCGGCAAGACCGAGTTGCTGGAGTTCGTGCGCAACATGATCCCGAAGAACATCAACTGCATCTACATCCGCCAGCCGGAGGCCCTCGGCCTCGGCCACGCGGTGCTCTGCGCCTACCCTGCGGTGGGCGACGAACCCTTCGCGGTGCTGCTGGCCGATGACCTGATCGACGGCGAGCCGCCGGTCATGAAGCAGATGGTGGATGTTTATGACTATTACCGCACCTCGGTGATCGGTGTGCAGGAAGTGCCGCGCGAAGACACCCGCAGCTACGGCATCGTCGATACCAAGCCGATGAACGAATCGCTGGAGCAGATCCTGCGCATCGTCGAAAAACCCAAGCCCGAGGAGGCGCCATCGACGCTGGCCGTGGTTGGGCGCTATGTGCTGACGCCGCGCATCTTTCATCACCTGGCGAAGATCGGCAAGGGCACCGGCGGCGAGATCCAGCTCACCGACGGCATTGCCTCACTGCTGGCCGAAGAGCAGGTGCTGGCCTATCGTTACCAGGGCACCCGCTACGATTGCGGCTCCAAGCTGGGCTACCTGGAAGCGACCGTGGCTTTCGGCCTGCGCCACCCGGAAGTGGGGAAGGACTTCGCTGCCGTGCTGAAGAACATGTCCGATGGATACCATCCCCGGCACTCTGCCGGGGATATAAAATGAACCCGCAGGAAGCGCAAAAGATTCTTGACGAGGCCGATCTGCTGTGTTCGGCCGAAAAGTCGGCGCTGGCGGTACGCCGCGTTGCCGCGGAAATTACCGCGCGCCTGGCCGGCAGCAATCCGCTGGTGCTGGCGGTGATGGGCGGCGCCGTGGTATTTACCGGGCAACTGCTGCCGCAACTGGTCTTTCCGCTGGATTTCGATTACCTGCATGTCACGCGCTATGGCGATGTCACCAGCGGCGGACAGCTTTCCTGGATTGTCGAGCCGCGATCTTCTGTCGCCGGCCGCATCGTGCTGGTCGTGGATGACATTCTCGACGAGGGCGTGACCATGGCCGAGATCGTCAGGCGCCTGCAAGCACAAGGCGCCAGCGAAGTGCTGAGCGCCGTATTCGCCGACAAGAATCTCGGTCGCAGCAAGCCGATTAGCGCCGATTTCGTTGGCGTGCATCTACCGAATCGCTACGTTTTCGGCTACGGCATGGATGTGAAGGGAGCGTGGCGCAACCTGCCGGCCGTATACGCGGTAAAGGGTCTCTGAGGAACTTTCCCCCGTCGATTGGCCGGTAGGCACGGAAGTCAGAGTTGCGACAGTGTCGAAAATTTTGCGCCAAGATTCATTCGTAGGGCTTGCAACTACAGCAGATTTAGTGGAACAATGCGTTTTTCTAAACCAAAGGGGGATTCAATGAACAAGAGCGAACTGATCGATGCAGTAGCTGAGCGTGCAGAGCTTTCCAAGGCAGCGGTGAATAAGGCCATCGATGCGATGACCGAAATAATCACGGCAGTAATTGCCAAAGGCAATCCGGTTGCACTGATCGGGTTTGGCACCTTCAAGTCCGTGAATCGTGCGGCGCGCACCGGCAAGAACCCGAAAACGGGTGCCGTGCTGAAAATTGCCGCCAAGTCGGTACCGAAGTTTTCTGCAGGCGCCGGATTGAAAGCTGCCGTTGCCGGCAAGAAACCCCTGGCCAAGAAGCCGGCCGCCGCCAAGAAGCCGGCCGCCAAGCCGGCCGCGAAGAAGCCTGCCGCCAAGAAGAAGTAAGCAGGCCGGCTTCGAAATCCCCTCGGGGACATGACAAGGGCAACCCGCGGGTTGCCCTTTATTTTGGTGCGTCCGGATTGGAAAACCGTGAAGCCTCAATCCAGGACGTGCGACACCAGGCCATCCGCCAGCTTGGGCTCGAACCAGGTCGACTTCGGCGGCATCACTTCGTTGTTGTCGGCCACCGCCATCAGTTGATCCATGCGTGTCGGGTGCAGCGCGAATGCCACCGCCATCTCGCCCGAATCGACGCGGCGTTCCAGTTCCGCCAGGCCGCGGATGCCGCCGACGAAATCGATGCGCTTGTCGCGCCGCAGGTCGGCAATGCCCAGCAGCGGCCCCAGCACATGGTCGGAGAGCAGCGAGACATCGAGGCTGGCGACCGGATCCTGCGGCACCAGCGCAGGCTTGATCGTGAGCCTGTGCCATTTTCCGGCGAGGTACATGCCGAATTCGCCCGGCCGCGACGGATGCACGCGCGCTGCACTGGCCTCGACGCTGAAGGCCGTGCCGAGCTTCTGCAGCAGCGCCGTTGCGTCGAGTCCGCGCAAATCCTTGACCACGCGGTTGTAGTCGAGGATCTTCATCTGATGATGCGGGAATATCACTGACAGGAACGAGTCGGCCGACCGTTCCCGCCCCTGCTGATGGCGCGCCGCGGCCACGCGCGAGGCGGCAGCGGAGCGATGATGGCCGTCGGCAATGTAGAGCGCCTTCATCGCGTCGAACGCCTGCGTGATCGCGGCAATGCGCGTGGCATCGCTGAGCACCCATATCTGGTGGCGGATGCCGTCGTCGGCGGTGACATCGGAAGCAGGAGTGCCCTGGGCGATGCCATCGATCAGGGCGTCGGCTGTCGCCGACGCCGGGTAGGCGAGCAGCACCGGCCCGGTCTGGGCATTCAGCGCCTCGATCTGCCGCACGCGATCGTCTTCCTTGTCGGGGCGGGTGAATTCGTGCTTGCGGATGCGGTTGCTGTCGTAGTCGGATACGCTCGCGGCGGCCACCAGGCCGGTCTGCACATGATCTCCGTGCTCACCGGGCATGGTCAGGCGGTAGGCGTAGTAGCAGGGCCCATCATCCCTTTTCAGGATGCCGGCGCCCAGCATCTTCTGCAGGTTCTCGGCCGCCTTGGCATACACCTCGGGGGCGTAGGGATCGAGGTCATGCGGCAGGTCGATTTCGGGCTTGGAGATGTGCAGGAAGGACCAGGATTTCCCGGCAGCGCCACCATGGACAATGCGGCGCGCTTCGTCGCTGGAAAGGACATCGTAGGGCGGCGCGGCGACTGCGCCGGCCTGGCCGGCGGCAGGACGCAGGCCACGGAATGGGCGAATCAGGCTCATGTGGGCTCTCAGGCGGGTGGGGCGGACAAATCGCGCAGCGCGGCATCGGCCTCGCGGAGCATTTTTTCGGTGGTCGGCCAGTCGACGCAGGCGTCGGTGACCGAGCAGCCGTATTTCAGTTGCGCCAGATCGGCGGGTATCGGCTGGTTGCCGGCCTCGATGAAGCTCTCGATCATCAGGCCGACGATGGAGCGATGGCCGGTCTTGCGCTGGTCGCGAATCTGGTTGATGCAGTCGTGCATTACCAGCGGTTGCAGTTCCGGCTTCTTGTAGCTGTTGGCGTGGGAGCAATCGACCACGATGTTGTGCGGCAATTTCGCCTTTGCCAGCGCACCCTCGGCCAGCGCGACGCTGACCGTATCGTAGTTCGGCCGCCCGCCGCCGCCGCGCAGCACCAGGTGGCCGTAGCGGTTGCCGGCGGTGCGCACTACGCAGGAGCGGCCCTGCATGTTGATGCCGAGGAAGCTATGCGGGCTGGCGGCGGAAATGATCGCATTCACCGCGGCGTCGAGCGAGCCGTCGGTGCCGTTCTTGAAGCCGACCGGCGTCGATAATCCCGACGACATCTCGCGGTGGGTCTGCGATTCGGAGGTGCGCGCGCCGATCGCGGTCCAGGCGATCAGGTCGCCAAGGTACTGCGGCGCGATCGGGTCGAGCGCTTCGGTGCCCGCGGGCAGCCCGAGTTCGTTCACCGCCAGCAGGAATTCACGCCCCTTCTGCAAACCTTCTTCGATGTGGAAGGAATCATCCATGCGCGGATCGTTGATGTAGCCCTTCCAGCCGGTGGCCGTGCGCGGCTTCTCGAAATACACCCGCATCACCAGCAGCATGGTGCCGGCGACCTCGTCGGCCAGCTTCTTCAGGCGCCGCGCGTAGTCGAGGCCCGCGACCGGATCGTGGATCGAGCAGGGCCCGACCACCACGAAGATGCGGGGGTCGGTTCCGTCGAGGATGCGCTCCAGCGTTCGCCGTCCCGCCAGCACCGACTCTGCGGCGGCCTCCGACAGGGGCACGCGGGCGTGGATTTCCTCGGGCGTCGGCATCGGCTCGAAGGCTTCGATATTGAGGTTTTCAGTGATCTGCATCAGGTTTTCAACTTGTTGAAGAGTTCTTTTACCGCGACTATGCGTTCCTTGAGGTTCGCACTGGGTTTCTGCCAGAGCAGCTTGTCTTGTCCCGCCAGCTTGAAGCTGCGGTCGCTCTGGAGCAGACGAATGATTTTCGCGGGGTCGATGGGAGGATTGGGTACAAATTGCAATTGTATCGCGGCCGGGCCCGCATCCAGCTTGGCCAGGCCCAGGGTGCGGCCGGCCAGGCGCAGGCGATGGGTCTCCAGCAGGGCCAGGGTCTGCGCCGGCATTTCGCCGTAGCGGTCGATCAGTTCCTCCTGCATCCCGCGCAACTCGTCGTCGCTGTCGCAATTGGCCAGGCGCTTGTAGAGCGTCAGGCGTTCATGCACATCGGGGCAGTAGTCGCTGGTCAGCAGCGCCGGCACGCGCAGGTTGATTTCCGAGGTGATGGACAGCGGCTGGGTCAGGTCGGGCACTTTCTCGCCGGCCTTCAGGGCGCGCACCGCGGCATTGAGCATGTTGGTGTACATGGCGAAGCCGATTTCGTGGATCTCGCCGCTTTGCGATTCGCCGAGTACCTCGCCGGCGCCGCGAATTTCCAGATCGTGCATGGCGAGGAAGAAGCCGGAGCCGAGTTCCTCCATGGCCTGGATCGCTTCGAGGCGCCGCCTGGCCTGCGCCGTCGGCTTGGCGTCCTCGTGGGTCAGCAGGTAGGCGTAGGCCTGGTGGTGCGAGCGGCCGACGCGACCGCGCAACTGGTGCAATTGCGCCAGGCCGAACTTGTCGGCGCGGTTGATGACAATGGTGTTGGCATGCGGGTTGTCGATGCCGGTCTCGATGATGGTCGAGCACAAGAGCAGGTTGTGCTTCTGCTGCGTGAATTCGCGCATCACGCGCTCCAGCTCGCGTTCCGGCAACTGGCCGTGACCGATCACCATGCGCGCCTCGGGCAGCAGGGTTTGCAGCCGCTCCTTCATGTTCTCGATGGTGTCGACTTCGTTGTGCAGGAAGTAGACCTGGCCGCCGCGCTTGAATTCGCGCAGGCAGGCTTCGCGCACCTGGCCGTTGGACCACTTGGCGACGAAGGTCTTGATCGCCAGGCGCCGCGACGGCGGCGTGGCGATCACCGAAAAGTCGCGCAGGCCTTCCAGCGACAGGCCCAGCGTGCGCGGGATTGGCGTCGCGGTCAGGGTCAGCACGTCGACCGATGCGCGCAGCGCCTTCAGCGCCTCCTTCTGGCGCACGCCGAAGCGATGTTCCTCGTCAATGATGATGAGGCCCAGGCGCTCGAATTTCACATCCTTCTGCAGCAGGCGATGGGTGCCGATCAGGATGTCGATCTTGCCCTGGGCCAGCAGTGCGACGGCTTCGTCCTGTTCCTTGGCCGACTTGAAGCGGGAGATCTCGGCGATCTTCATCGCCATGTTGGCAAAGCGGTCGCTGAAATTCTGATAGTGCTGCTCGGCCAGCAGGGTGGTCGGGCACAGGATCGCGACCTGCTTGCCGTCGGCCACCGCGACGAAGGCGGCGCGCATGGCGACTTCGGTCTTGCCGAAGCCGACGTCGCCGCAGACCAGGCGGTCCATCGGCTTGCCGGATTTCATGTCCTCGATCACGGCATTGATCGCGGTCTGCTGGTCGGGGGTTTCCTCGAAGCCGAAGCCGTCGGCGAAGGCTTCCAGGTCATGCTGGCGGAACTCGAACTTGTGGCCCTCGCGCAGCGCGCGCTGCGCGTAGAGGTGCAGCAGTTCGGCGGCGGTGTCGTGCACCTGCTCGGCGGCTTTCTTCTTCGCCTTCTCCCACTGGCCCGAGCCCAGCGTGTGCAACTGGATCGCCTCCGGGTCGGCGCCGCTGTAGCGCGAGATGACCTGCAACTGGGCGACGGGCACGTAGAGCTTGGCACCGTTGGCGTATTCGAGGTGGAGGAACTCGCCGCCTTCATCCTTGTGGCCCTCACCGAAATCCATGTGCAGCAGGCCCAGATAGCGGCCGATGCCGTGGCTCTCGTGCACCACCGGATCGCCCACCTTCAGCTCGGAAAGATCGCGCAGCCAGCCTTCCAGGTTGGCGCGGCGGGCGTCGGTGCGACGGCCCCTTGGTCGCGCGGTGGCGGCATACAGTTCGTTTTCGGTAACGACGGCAAAATCGTCCAGCAGGAAGCCGCCCGAGAGCGGACCGACGCCGAGCATGAAGCGCGATTCGCTGGCGAGGAAGCCGGCGAAATCGGCGCAGGGCTCGGGCGCCAGACCGTACTCGGCGAGATAGTCGGCCAGTGTCTGGCGCCGACCCGGCGACTCCGCCAGCAGCAGTAAGCGGCCGGCATGCAAGCCGAGAAAGCTGCGCAGCGCCGCAAGCGGGTCGTCGGCCTTGCGGTTCACCGCCAGTGCGGGCAGGGTCGCCGTACCGCCAGCGCCGTCCCGCAAGGGGATACCGCTTTGCATAACTTTCAGGGACAACTGCGGCAGCAGCTTGGCCGCGACAAAGAATTCCTCGTCGCGCAGGAACAGGTCTGCCGGCGGCAGCACCGGACGGGCG
>JANMTA010000447.1:0-4471 GCA_031389965.1 Betaproteobacteria bacterium | reverse complement strand
CCCTTTGCTTTCCAGCTGCTGCTGGCCGGCAACATGCTTTTCTATATCAAGTCGCGGAATTTCGATTTTTTCCGCGTCACCCAATTAAGTCTGTTCCTGTTCCTGCCCTTCATCGCACAGTGGAGCGGCGGCACCATCATTTCCACCAGCGGCGTCTCGCTGTGGGGCCTGCTCGCCCCCATCGGCGCCATCCTGTGCATCGGCGTGCGCCAGTCGGTGGGCTGGTTCATTGCATGGGTCGTGCTTACCGCCATGTCCGGCGCGGTCGATTTATACCTTGTCGACTACGCCCTGATCGCACAGAAGACCAGCGTGCCCGTGCGCACCACGCTGGTCTTTTTTACGCTGAACTTCATCTCCGTGGCAACCATCATCTACATGCTGCTGCGTCTTTCGATAGCGGCAAGACGCAAGACGCAGAAAAGTCTCGAGGAAGCCCACCTGCAGATCCAGATCGAGCAGGAGCGCTCCGAAAAACTGCTGCTCAACATTCTTCCCGGCGCCATAGCGGACCGGCTGAAGAATTCCGACAAGACGATCGCCGACGGCTTTGCCGATGTCACGGTAATGTTCGCCGACATTGTGAACTTCACCCAGGTAGCGGCCAACATGTCGCCGTCACAGGTGTTCGCGATGTTGAACCGGATATTCTCCGCCTTCGACGAACTGGCGGAACAATACGGCCTGGAAAAGATCAAGACCATCGGCGATGCCTACATGGTTGCCGGCGGCCTGAACGAGGATATCGACGACTACGCGGGCGCCGTCGCCGACATGGCGGTGGCCATGCGCGATCTGCTGCGGCGCGACTTCTCGATCAATGCTTCCCATCTGGAAGTTCGCATCGGCATCGGCACCGGGCCGATTGTCGCCGGCGTGCTGGGCAAGAAGAAATTCATCTACGACCTTTGGGGCGACACCGTGAACATCGCCAGCCGCATCACGGCGGAAGGCGTGCCCGGCATGATCCAGTGCGACACAACAACGTACAACCGCCTGGCGCCGAACTTCGAATTTCACGAGCCGCAGACCATTTACCTCAAGGGCAAGGGCAACATGACGGTGTATCGCCTGGTTGGCCGCAAGAACGCTACGGCTACCGACGACGAAACCTAGAGCTCCTGTGCCAGCCGGAAGCAGACCCGGCCGGCCCGATTCTCGGCCAGTTCCAGCCGGTAGCCTGCCGCGTTGGCATAGCGCGCCGCGTGATACAGCCCGATGCCGTAACCGCTCTCGGAAGACACGGGACCCAAAAACAGGCTGGACGCAACCGAGTCCGCCATGGCCGACCCGTCGTCACAGAAAAGCAGCTCGAAACCGGCATCGTTGCGCGCCAATTCCACCCACACACGGATGGCAGGTTCCCGCAAGTGCTTCTCGGCCACATTGCGAATCAGGTTGTCGACGACGCCCGAAAAAACTTCAACCGGGAGTTCCCCGGGAATCATTGGCTCCACCTTGAAATTCATCCAGTCCAGCGCTGCCATTCGCTGGCGCAGGTCCTGCCACCACTCGGCGGCCGGCACCCACCGTGCAGCCGAGAGGCTCTGCGGCGCATTCAGTTTGGCCAGGGTCTCGGCAAGCCGATCACTTATCGCCGGCAACTGGCGCCGCAACAGCGACTGGTATTCCCGTGACGATTCGGCGCCCGGTTCGATGCCCGCCGAACACAGGGCGTTCAGCGACTGCAGTAGGTTCTTCACGTCATGCGTCAAGCGCGCCCCGGTCTCGTGAATGGCCTGCATGTAGGACAACTGCTTGAGCGCGAGGGCGCGCAATTTGTCGACGTGGAACTGTGCCAGCAATTGCGCCAGCAGGTTGTAGTGCCAGATCAGGGTCGGCGACAAGGCATGGAGCGTGTAGAGCACCAGAACCATGCCGCCATGGCTGAACTCCCAGCGGCGGCCATCGGTGATGCCGAAGCGCCCCTTGCTGCCTCCGGCGACCCATTCCCCGCCCCTGACCCAGGGCAGTTGCTGAGCGATCTCGGCGCAGGCCTGCTCGATGAAAGCCGTCGGATCTTCCTCGCGCAGCGCCAGATTGGCCAGTGCTTCCAGCCACTTCTCGATGGGCAGGCCGATCGACAACAAGTAGCGGGAGATCAGGCCACCAATCCCTGAAACGCCTGAACGCGGATTCGCTGCCAGGCCCAGCAGCAGCAGCATGGCCCCGGTCACCAGCAGAGTTTGCAGCAATGCTTCGACATAGCCGCTGCCAAGCAGCAGCATGGCCGCCAGGCTACCCAGCAACAACACCGCCAACAACAGAAAGACGAACAGGCTGTAAACAAAATCGACCACTTCACGCGTGTTCGCTGTTTCCGTTCCCCGCGGCAGCAGGGCCATCGTGACCAGGATCAGCGGCAAGCCCGCCCGGCCAAGCCAGAGTATTGCCTCCGGCGGCTTCGCCTGCGCCACCACCAGCGGAGCCGCCATCAGCAACAGCGCCACGACCAGGAAAGCCAGCGCCAGAAGATAGAAAAGCCGGGACGCGCGAGCGCCAAACAACAGTATCTTGCCGCCGACAATACCGGCCAGAACCATGATCCACAGAACGATCATCCAGCCCTGCAAAAATGCGGCGACGGCCAGAACCACGCCAGACAGTCCCAGCAGCGAAGCCCACGACAAGCGCTGTTCGCCATGCACAAAGGGTTGCCAGAGCATGAAAAAGCCGACATGAACGACAAAGAGCGTTCTGCCGAGCGTTGTTTGCGGCCCCTGCCAGAGGACCAGATAAAGAACCGTCAGCAACGCCAGCAACAATCCGTGCCGCAGGGCGATCAGCCGTGAAGAAAGCGTTGAAGAAAGCGAGGAAATGGCCACGAAGGTTTGTTGGCCGACACACAGCCGATGAAAGATGTCCGGATTGTAGCCACGCCAAGCGGCCAGCAGACTGCCAGATTGCGGACAAACCTGTCGATAGCTCGACAGGTATTGTTCAGAAATAAATAAAATAAATAATTAACTATTTGACTAACTTAAGTATTTTATTTATGGCACAGGTTGTGCTTTAACTACTGCACCAAATAACCACCCCAAAGGGGAGAAGATCATGAGAAGCAAACAATCCGGTTTTACCCTAGTCGAAATTGCCATCGTGCTGGTCATCATCGGCCTGTTGCTGGGCGGCGTGCTGAAGGGTCAGGAACTGATCAACAGCGCCAAGGTGAAGAACTTCGCTACCGATTTCCGCAATGTTCCGCTGTTCATCTACGGTTTCCAGGATAAGTACAAGGTACTTCCGGGGGATGACTGGAACATTAGCGCCAAGATTCCCAATGCAACCAATGCGACCACACCGGCCGCCACGGGAAATAACGGTCGAATCGATGGCAACTGGGACACCGTAACGGTGACTGACGAGTCGATGCTGTTCTGGCAGCACGTTCGTCTGGCGGGTCTAGCCGCCGGCACCACGGTAGTCGCTGCCAACAACACATACTGGCCCGTAAACGCCGACGGCGGCCGCATCGGCATAGAGAGCGGTAGCTCCAACTATATTCAGAATACAGTCGCTGGGACTTTCCTTCAAGGCTCCTATGTGGTCTGCTCTACCGGCATCCTAGGCAAGTTTGCGCTTCAGCTCGATACCACAATGGATGACGGAAATCCGCAGACCGGATCATTGCGCGTCGTGGCTACTAACCACGTTCGTGGCGCTGTAGCGCTTACTACCGCAGCAATCCAGGCGGCGCCCGACACCTCCTACACCGTTTGCACGGGTATCTGAGGACAAAGACTACAGGCAGAAAGAAAAAGCCCGCTACGGCGGGCTTTTTCATTTCTGCCTGCCGCGCAGCAGGAGGTCTTCTCCGGCCTTCACTGCTGCCGCCGTTCCGATCAGCACCGCTACGTCGCCTTCGATCAATTCCACCGCCGCGCCGGGCCTGAGCCCGCGTTGCGAGCGGCGGCGAATCGCCGTGACGCCGGCGCCGACTCTTGCCAGATCAAGGGTGCCGACCTGGCGGCCGATGGCCCACGCCCCGGGCGTCAGGGTCACCGCATGCAGGCGCGGCTGTTCGGCATCGGCCAGGTGGGCGCCGGCATCGGTGGCGCCGTGGAAGAAGCCGCGCAGCAGGGAGTAATGCTGTTCGCGCATTTCGCGCAGGCGCTTGATCACCTTGTGCATCGGGATGCCCGACAGCGCCAACGCATGGGTGGCCAGCATCACGCTCGATTCCAGGGCTTCCGGCACCACTTCGGCAGCGCCTGCGGCGTAGAGCTTTTCCACATCATCCTGTTCCCTTGCGCGCGCCACGACGGCGACATCGGGGCGCAAGTCCCTGACGCGATGGATCACGCGCAGCGCGGCATCGATGTCGGCGAAGGTGATGATGACTACGCTGGCGCGCGACAGGCCGGCCGCCAGCAGGGTTTCCTTCCTCGACGAATCGCCGTAGGAAACCGCCTCGGCGGCGATGTTGGCTTCGCGCACGCGCTCGGGATCGAGGTCGAGGGCCATGAAGGAG
>JANMTA010000439.1:0-6547 GCA_031389965.1 Betaproteobacteria bacterium | reverse complement strand
AACTTGTCGCCCTGGTAGCGCAGGTAGGACTCGATCTCGAATTCGACATCGAAGCCGTAGCTGCCGGCGCCGACGCGCAGCCGCCGGCCGAATTTCTCGGCCATCTGGTCGTCGGACAGATAGGTGATGTGGCCCAGCATGCGCGCCAGGCGCAGACCGCGCAGCGGGCGCACGCCGTGCTCGTAGAAATGCCCGCCGTGAAAATCCGGGTCGGTGAGGATCGCCTGGCGGGCAACGTCGTTGAAGGCGATGTTTTCGGCCGACAGCTTGGGTGCGGCGGCTATGACCAGGGCGTGGCGGATGCGCTCGGGAAAAGACAGCGTCCATTGCAAGGCCTGCATGCCGCCGAGCGACCCGCCCATCACCACCGCCCAGGCATCGATGCCGAGGTGATCGGCGAGCCGCGCTTGCGCGGCGACCCAGTCTTCGACCGTGACCACGGGGAAGTCCGCACCCCAGGGTTTGCCGGTGGCGGGGTTGGGGCTGGCCGGACCGGTGGAGCCATGGCAGCCGCCGAGGTTATTCAGGCCGACGATGAAGAAGCGCTCGGTGTCGAGCGGCCGACCGGGGCCGACGATGTTGTCCCACCAGCCGATGTTGACCGGATTGTCCACCGTGTGCCCGGCGACATGATGATTTCCGGAGAGCGCATGACAGACCAGGATGGCGTTGGATTTTGCGGCGTTCAGCGTGCCGTAGGTTTCATACACCAGGTCGAAGGCCGGCAGCAGGCCGCCGCCCCTGAGTTGGAGGGGCTGATCGAAGTGCGCGAGTTGCGCGCTGACGGGGCCGACACCTGCTGACATGAATCAGAGTTTATCCAGTTGTTCGCTGATCTTGTCAGGCTCGTCGGACTTCAGGAGCTTGGCAACGCGCACGGCGAGCTGCGCGGCGTCGGACATCATGACCTGCTGCTTGACTTCGAGCAGTTGCGCCGGATGCATCGAAAACTCGCGCAGGCCCATGCCGATCAGCAGCCGGGTCAGTTTCGGGTCGCCGGCCATTTCGCCGCATACCGCCACCGGCATGCCGACCCGCTGCGCGCTCTGGATGGTCTGTGAAATCAGCTTGAGCACGGCCGGATGCACGGGGTCGTAAAGATGGGCGACGGAGCCATCGGTACGATCGATTGCCAGCGTGTACTGGATCAGATCGTTGGTGCCGATCGACAGAAAATCCAGGCGGCGCAGGAAAGGTCCGAGCGCCAGCGCCGCGGCAGGTATTTCGATCATGCCGCCGATTTCGATCGCGTCGAACTTTTGCCGCGACTCGCGCAGCTGCAGTCTGGCCAGCTCGATCAGGCTAAGCGTCTGCTCGATTTCCTGGGCATGCGCCAGCATCGGGATCAACAGGCGCACCTTGCCATAGTGCGAGGCGCGCAGGATCGCCCGCAACTGCACCAGGAAGAGCTGCGGTTCGGCGAGGCAGAAACGGATCGCGCGCAGGCCCAGGGCGGGGTTGGTGGCCGCGCGATTGCCGGCGCGATTGCGCAGCGCGCGGGCCTCCTTGTCGGCGCCGATGTCCAGGGTGCGGATGGTGACCGGCTTGCCTCCCATCGCCTTGACGACACTGCGGTAGGCTTCCAACTGTTCGTCTTCGTCGGGCAGTTCGTCGCGATTCATGAAAAGGAACTCGGTGCGGAACAGGCCGACGCCGTCGGCGCCGATCTCCATCGCCCGCTCGGCGTCCTGCGGCAGCTCGATGTTGGCGTACAGCTGAACATCTTCGCCATCGAGCGTGCGCGGCCGGCCGGTTACCAGACGCTTGAGTTTGGCACGCTCGAGCAGGAGTTCTGTCTTCCTGAGCCGGTACTCGGCCAGCACGGCCGAGGTGGGCTCGACGATCAGCACGCCGCGCGTGCCATCGACGATCAGCAGATCGTCATCCTGGATCAGCGGACGGGCATGCTGCATGCCGACCACCGCCGGGATCGCCAGGCTGCGCGCGATGATCGCGGTGTGCGAGGTGGAACCGCCCAGATCGGTGACGAAGCCGCCGATCTTCAAGGTCTTGAACTGAATGGTGTCGGCCGGGGAAAGATCGTTGGCAACCACGATCAGGTCGTCATCGGTGCTCGTCTTGCGCTTCGACAGCTTGCGGGTCTTGCCCTGAAGCACCCGCAGCACGCGTTCGACCACCTGCACGATGTCCTGCTTGCGCTCGCGCAGGTAGGCATCTTCGAACTCGTCGAACTGGTCGACCACCAGCTGCATCTGCTGCACCATGGCCCACTCGGCATTGCAGCGGCGCTCGCGGATCAGTTCGCGCACGCCATCGGTCAGTGTCGGGTCGGCGAGGATCATGGCATGGACATCGACGAAGGCGGAAAGCTCGGCCGGCGCGCCGGGTACGCTGGCATCGGCGTGCAGAGCGTCGAGTTCGGCGCCGGCAGTGGCCACGGCCTTGTCGAAGCGCCCCAGTTCGCCCGCCACATCGCGCTCGCGCAACTGGTAGTGGGCAACCTCCAGCGCCGCATGCGAGACCAGGTGTGCACGACCGATCGCGATGCCGCCGGAAACGGCCTGGCCGTGCAGGCTGAAGGTCACTGCAACACCCCGTTCACTCCGACTCTCCGAACTTGTCGGCGATGAGCTTGAGCAAGGCCTGCATGGCCTCGTCTGCGCGCTCGCCCTCGGTGTCAATGGTCACGGCCGAACCCTTGCCGGCCGCCAGCATCATCACGCCCATGATGCTCTTGGCATTGATGCGGCGGCTGCCGCGTTCCATCCAGACCTCGCACGGAAAGGAGCCGGCGAGCTGGGTCAGCTTGGCCGAGGCGCGGGCATGCAGGCCCAGCTTGTTGAGGATCTCGGTTTCGATGCGCGGCATCAGTGCTTGAGCATGTTGAACACGCCGTCGCGACCGCCGGCGATGGTGCGGGTGACCAGGGTTTCCATGTCCTTGTCGCGATAGGCAATCGCGCGTAGCAGCATCGGCAGGTTGACGCCGGCGATGCCTTCGAAGCGCCCCGGTTCGAGCAGCTTCATGGCCAGGTTGGACGGCGTGGCGCCATAGATGTCGGTCAGGATCAGCACGCCACGCCCGGTATCGACCAGTTTCAGCATGTTGCGCGCCAGCGGCAGGGCGTCCAGTGGATCATCCTGCGCCGCGACGCCGAGTTGCGCGATCTGCAGGGGCCGCTTGTTGAGCACGTGGCAGGCGCACTGGATCAGCGCTTCACCATAGGTACTGTGGGTGAGGAGAAAGAGTCCGATCATGTCGCCATTCTATCGGATCAGCATCCAGGCCAGAACCAGTACGGCCGCCAGCACCAAGGCGATGGCCAGGCGCCGGGCCCAGCGCTGTTTGCCGGCTTCGAGCGCATTGTCGGCATCGACGATGTGACGGATGCGGCGCAGGGCCGCAATGCCCACGGTACGCCGCACGGCGCGCTGGATTTTTTCATCCTCGTTCATGGCGTCACTTCCAGTTTCAGGCCGGGAACTTCGATCTTGACCCGCGCCTGCATCGCGGGCGTCGCGCTCACCGTACCGTCAGCGCCGACTTTCAGTACCGCCGCGACGCCAAGCTTTTGCGCCATTGCACGCCATTCACGACCGACGATGAACACGGGCTTGGACAGCGCGTCGGAGCGCATGCCGGCTCCGGGTCCCGGTGCAATCAGCACCGTCACCGCCTGCGTGCCTTCCGCCGGGAAGCCGCTGCGCGGGTCGAGCAGATGGCAGTAGCGACGCCCCGCCACTTCGAAATACCGGTGGTAATCGCCCGAGGTGCCGATGGCTTCGCCGTTGCGCAACTCCAGCGTGGCCAGCGGCGCGCCGCCGACACCCTGCGGCCGCGGATGCTGGATGCCGATGCGCCAGGCCGTACCGCCCGCCTTGCCGTCGCGCGTGCCCAGCGCCATGACGTTGCCGCCGATGTTGATCAGCGCATTGCCGATGCCGTCCTGCTTCAGCGATGTGGCGGCGCGGTCGAGCGCCACGCCCTTGAGATATCCGCCGAAGTCGAGAGCTACGCTCTTGTTGCGACTGCTGACGTGATTGCCATCCACGCGCAGATCGGCAATGGAAGGATGCTGCGCGAGCAGCGCCGAGACGGCAGCGGGATCGGGGAGGCGGGGCTTTATCTCATCCGTGTGGAAACCCCAGAGGGCGATCAAACGGCCGATGCCGGGATCGAACAAATGGTCGCCGGCGGCAGCGACGGACTGCGCTTCGCGGATGTAGGCGGCGAATTCCGCCGTGACCTCATGGCTGCGCCCGGCGGCGATGGCCTCGTTGAGTGCCGAAAGTTCGGAAGGCTGCCAGGCATGGTAGCTGCGATGCAGCCGGTCGAACTCCTGCAGCACGCGATTGCCGGCAGCGCGCGCCCGGGCTTCCGGCACGCCGGCGATGGCGAGCTCGACGCGGGTGCCGAACACATAGGATTCCTGCCGCCACGGCTCGGACGGCCCGCACCCCGCGAGCAGGCAGGCCGCGACGAGCAGGCTCAGGAGCCGATACGCTGATGAAGAAATCGTCGCGAGCAGGCCGGAGTGCAAGGCGCGAGCGAGCGCGCGACGAGACATATCAAGTCGATCGGCGAGGAGCGAGCGGGTGAGCAACGCCGCAATCCGGTCGCGCAGCAGATTTATTCACACGCGTGAACACTGCCGTTCCAGGGCGTCGATCAGCATCGCCGCGACATCGAACCTGGTCTGCTGCGCGATTTCGACGAAGCAGGTGGGGCTGGTGACGTTGATCTCGGTCAGGCAGTCGCCGATCACGTCGAGGCCGACGATCAGCAGGCCGCGCGCCCAGAGAGTCGGCGCCAGCGCCTCGGCGATTTCGCGGTCGCGGCCGAGCAGCGGGCGGGCCACGCCCTTGCCGCCGGCGGCGAGATTGCCGCGCGTCTCGCCGGGCTTGGGGATGCGCGCCAGGCAGTAGGGCACCGGCGCGCCGGCGATCAGCAGGATGCGCTTGTCGCCCTGGGCAATGGCCGGCAGGAAGCGCTGCGCCATGATGCTGCGCGCGCCGAAGTTGGTCAGCGTCTCGACGATGACATTGCGATTGGGGTCGTCCTTCAGCACGCGGAAAATGCTGCTGCCACCCATGCCGTCGAGCGGCTTGAGGATCACGTCGCCGAGTTCGTCGATGAAGGCGTGGATGTCGTCCGGGTCGCGCGCGATCAGCGTGGTTGGCGTGAACTGCGGAAACTCGGCGATGGCGACTTTTTCGGAATGGTCGCGGATCGCCCGCGGCTGGTTCCAGATGCGCGCGCCTTCGGCTTCGGCCCGCTCCAGCAGCCAGGTGGCGGCGACGTATTCGAAATCGAAGGGCGGGTCCTGGCGCATCAGGACGGCGTCGTAAGCGGTGAGCGGCAGCACGGATTCTTCGGCGACGGCGAACCATGGTTGGTCCTCGCTGCGCACGGCGATTCTTTGCGCGCGAGCAGCCACGCAGCCATCGCGCCAGGTCAGCGCCGCGCGCTGGATGGTCCAGATCTCGTGGCCGCGCTTTGCCGCGGTGCGCATCATGGCGACGCTGGAATCCTTGTAGGCCTGGATACTCTCCAGCGGATCGACGATGAATGCCAGTTTCATGGCTTACTCTTGCGGTGCCGCGCGTTCGAGTTCGAGCGCGGCCGCCAGCATCGCCAGGCGCGCGATCACGCCATAGGCATAGAAGCGGTTAGGCGGCGCGTCGGGCCCGAGCTGGGCGTCGGGCAGCGTGCAGCCGGTGTCGAAGGCCAGCGGCTTGAAGGTCATGCCGGGTGCGTTCAGATTCTCGTCGATGCCGCGTCCGGTATTGACGCGATAGAAACCGCCGACCACATAGCGGTCGATCATGTACACCACCGGTTCGGCCGTGCCTTCATCGACCCGCTCGAAAGTCGGTACGCCTTCCTGGATGATGACCTCGGTCACCGGCATGCCTTCCTTGATCACCGCCATCTTGTTGCGCTGCTTGCGATTGAGGCCCCTGACCTCGCTGGCGTCCTTCACCGTCATGATGCCCATGCCATAGGTGCCGGCATCGGCCTTGACGATGACGAAGGGTTCCGACTCGATGCCGTATTCCTTGTACTTGGCGCGCATGCGGTAGAGCAGCGTGTCGATGTTGGCGGCAAGGCATACTTCGCCGGCGCGCTCGTGGAAGTTGACCTTGCCGCAAACCTCGAACTCGGGATTGATCAGCCAGGGGTCGATGTCCAGCTCTTGCGCAAAACTGATTGCGACATCCTGGTAGGCGGCGAAATGCTGCGATTTGCGGCGCACATGCCAGCCGGCCCACAAGGGCGGAATCAGGAACTGCTCGTTGATGTTCTGCAAGAGTTCCGGCACGCCGCCCGAGAGATCGTTGTTGAGCAGCACGGCGCAGGGATCGAAGCCTTCCAGCCCGAGCCGGCGGCCTTCGCTGCCGATGCGCTTCAGGGGCTCCAGCACCAGCTTCTGTCCGTCGGGCAAGTCGAGCGTGGTCGGCGCGGTGATCTCCGGCAGCAGACTGCCGATGCGCACGTTGAGCCCCGTGTGATGCAGGATGGATGCCAGGCGCGCCACGTTCATCAGGTAGAACTGGTTGCGCGTGTGGTTCTCCGGCACCAGCAG
>JANMTA010000429.1:0-2122 GCA_031389965.1 Betaproteobacteria bacterium | reverse complement strand
CCTTGGCGCGGGTGGCGCGCAGGGTGGCGGGCCAGCTGGTGACGATTTTTGCAATCGCCGGATCAGCCGTCCAGTCAATCAGCTCGGTGGCCGCGGTGCCGGCAACGTGCCCCAGGGCGATCGCCATGGCGCCGGTGGTGGTGCGGATGGCGGGCAGGTTCAGCGCGGTGCGCGCACCCCATTCCTGGTCGGAAGTTTGGGCGGCGCGCAGCAGACCTTCGACCGTGCGCGCCGGGGACGATAAGGCGACGGCGGTGTCGGGCGGCACTGGGCAACTGGCGCGCACACCGGCCAGCGGCTCGCGAATCATGCCGCTCAAAAAGCTGGAGGCGGCCCCGTTGGGTTGTCCGGGGCGCACGCTCACCGTCATCAGGCGCACGCTGCGGCCCCGGATGAAGCCTTTGCGCGTGTAGTCGGCCATCAGCTGTTCGCCGATGAATTTCTGGATGCCGTAGCTGTTCTGCGGCGTTGGCAGCGTGTCGTCTTCAATCGTCGCCGGCAAGGGCTGCTCCGGCGAATTGCCGAAGACGGCCAGTGAACTGGCAAAGACCAGCATCGGGCGCGTCTGGCGCGCCCGGCAGGCTTGCAGCAAGGCACGCGTGGCGTCCAGGTTGCTGCGCATGCCCAGATCGAAATCGGCCTCGCATTCACCACTGACAGCGGCGGCCAGGTGAAAAACGAGTGCGCTATCTTGCGTCACGACGGCGCCAGCGTCTTGGCCTTCAAGCAGCGCATTGAGGTCACCCGTCAGCGCAACAACGCGTGTATCAGCCAGCAGATCGGCGGGCGGCGCGGCGCGGTCGACCAGGGTCAGGCGCGTGACAGCGGCAGATGCGGCGCCCGCCAGCGACAGCTGCCCGAGTGCCAGCAGGCTGCGTGCCAGACGCACGCCCAGAAATCCGGCGCCGCCGGTGATCACGATATGCATGGTGCAAGCTCCTTGAGAGAAAGGCCAGCCGCCACTTTACAGAAAAGTGGTGCGGCGGGCCCCGTAGAGCTTACATCGTCGCCTGGCTCGCGTCAGCGCGACATGGCGTCCGCCGCCACCCTCTGGTGTCACCCAAACGACATGCCGGGTCGGGCTCTTGATCAGCCGCGCAGGCAGTATCGGTACGTGGCAACACAGCTGATAATTGAAGCGGCTGTCAAATCCCGAGAAAGTCAGACTACCGTGAATCGATCTTCCTCCAGTCGTGACTTCGTTATCTGGCGTGACCTGGCGCTGATCGCCGTGTCCGTTGTCGGATTTTTCATGTTCTCGGCCTATTTCGAATTGTCTGAGCGCATCGCGAACTTCGCACAGAATTATGAACGCTGGCAAGTTGACGAATTGCCCCTGACGCTGCTGGTATTGTCTTTGTGTTTTGCCTGGTTTGCCTTTCGCCGCACAGGTGAAGCACTTGTTGCACTGACCGAACGCACCCGTGCGCAAGAGCAGGTCAATGAGCTACTCGCTCACAACCGGGAGCTGTCACAACGCCTGATCCTGGTTCAGGAAAACGAGCGCCGGGCGCTGGCGCGAGAGCTGCACGACGAGGTCGGACAAAACTGCACCGCGATTCGTGCCGAAGCCAGTTTTATTCTGAACTCGCCGTTGACCGCCAGCGTCGCGACCAGCGCCCAACGAATTTCCCAGGCGGCCGAGACATTGCATGCGATGGTGCAGGACATATTGCGCCGCCTGCGTCCGGTAGCGCTGGACAGTCTTGGCCTCGAATCCGCCTTGCAGGAACTGTGTGAGACCTGGGAAGAACAGACCGGCGTTGACTGCGCCTTCTTTCCCAGCAATGTGCCCGCCTGCCTCCACGATTCCACGGCCATCGCCATTTTCAGGTTGGTGCAGGAAGCGCTGACCAATGTGACGCGCCACGCCGCAGCCACCCAGGTCAGAATCACCTTGCAGCCCGTGGCCACCCCTGCTGGCGCGCCAGCGCGCCTGGCATTGACCATCCAGGACGATGGCCGGGGCATGACGCGCAATGATGGGCCGCATGCCGGTTTTGGCATTATTGGCATGCGTGAGCGAGTTGCGGCCTTGCAGGGAATCATCGAGTTTTTCAGCGAACCTGGCTGCGGTTTGTGCATTGCGGTCGAGCTGCCCGCGCCTATGAGCGTGAGCGAG
>JANMTA010000397.1:0-1933 GCA_031389965.1 Betaproteobacteria bacterium | reverse complement strand
ATTCGACAAGTGGGGCATGCCGGTACTGGATCCGGCGACGCTGCAATCGACGCTGCCCAAGGTGTTTTTCGGCGGCGATGCGGCACTCGGGCCGAAGAACATCATCACCGCCGCCGCACAGGGCCATGAGGCGGCGATTTCGATCGACCTCTTCTGTCGCGGCAAGAAGCTCGATGATCGTCCGCCGCCGATGACCAACCTCGTCAGCCAGAAGATGGGCATCCACGAGTGGAGCTACGACAACCAGGTCTCCGAGGAAGAGCGCAAGAAGGTGCCGGTCAAGGCACTGGAAAAGACCCTCAAGGACATCAAGCTCGAACTGGAACTGGGCTTCGATCCCTTCATGGCCTGCGCCGAGGCCGAACGCTGCCTCAATTGCGACATCGAGACGGTGTTCACGGTCAAGACCTGCATCGAATGCGATGCCTGCGTCGATATCTGTCCGACGGAATGCATCACCTTCACCAGCAACGGCGAAGAGGCTGACCTGCGCGGCCGGCTCAAGGCGCCGGCGAAGATCCTCGACCAGGCGCTGTATGTCTCGGATGTGCTGAAGACGGGACGGGTCATGGTCAAGGACGAGAATATCTGCCTGCATTGCGGCATGTGCGCCGAGCGCTGCCCCACCGGCGCCTGGGACATGCAGAAATTCTTCCTGACATGCGCCGAAGCCGGGACAGAGGTGAAAAGGACATGAGTGCCATGAAACCAATCCAGAGCAGCAACGACTTTGTCATCAAGTTTGCCAACGTTAACGGTTCGGGTTCCGCGTCCGCCAACGAAATGTTTGCCCGCGCCATCATGCGCATGGGCGTACCGGTGGCGCCGCGCAATATTTTTCCGTCGAACATCCAGGGCATGCCGACCTGGTACGAGATGCGCGTCTCGGCAGCCGGCTGGCTAGGCCGTCGCGGCGGTTGCGACCTGATGGTGGCGATGAATCCGCAAACCTGGGACCGTGACATTGCCGAGATCGAGCCTGGCGGCTACCTGTTCTACGATTCGACCAAAGCACAACCCCGCTCGCGTTTTCGCGAAGACATCACGGTGCTGGGCATTCCCCTCACCGAAATCTGCAACCGCGAATACACCGATGCGCGGCAGCGCCAGTTGTTCAAGAACATCATGTACGTCGGTGCGCTCACGGCCTTGCTCGGCATGGATTTCGCCGTCGTCGAGAAGCTGATTGCCGACCAGTACCGCGGCAAGGACAAGCTGATCGACGCCAACGTCAATGCTTTGAAACTCGGTTACGACCATGCCAGGACTGAGCTTTCCTGCCCGATCGGCTTGCGCGTCGAGCGTGCCGATGGCGTCGGCAAGCAGATTTTCATTAACGGCAACAATGCCTGCGGCCTCGGCGCGGTGTATGGCGGCGCCACGGTCTCCGGCTGGTACCCGATCACGCCGTCGACTTCGATCATCGAAGCTTTCAGCAGCTATTGCCGCAAGTTCCGCACTGACCCAGACAACGGCATGGCACGCTATGCCATCGTACAGGCCGAAGACGAACTGGCCTCGATCGGCATGGTGATCGGCGCCGCCTGGAATGGCGCCCGCGCGTTTACCGCCACCTCCGGCCCCGGAATTTCACTAATGCAGGAGTTCTTCGGCCTCGCTTACTTCGCCGAAGTGCCGGTGGTGGTGTTCAATGTGCAGCGCGGCGGCCCGTCCACCGGCATGCCGACGCGTACCCAGCAATCCGACCTGATCGCCTGTGCCTATGCTTCCCACGGGGACACCAAGCATGTGCTGCTGTTTCCCGAAGATCCTTACGAATGCTTCACGCTCGGCGCGCAGGCTTTCGACCTGGCGGATCGCCTGCAGACGCCGGTCTTCGTCCTGCTCGACCTCGATATCGGCATGAACGACCGGCTGTGCCAACCCTTCGACTGGGACGACAGCCGTCGCTACGATCGCGGCAAGGTGATGA
>JANMTA010000285.1:0-4648 GCA_031389965.1 Betaproteobacteria bacterium | reverse complement strand
GGCCGCCGCGTGCGACTTGTTGAAGCCATAGCCGGCGAACTTCTCCATGACGTCGAAGATTTCGTTGGCCTGGCCGGCGCCGATGTTGTTCGCTCCGGCGCCTTCGACGAAGACGGCGCGCTGCTGGTCCATCTCCTCCTTCTTCTTCTTGCCCATGGCGCGCCGCAGCAGGTCGGCGCCGCCCAGGCTGTAGCCGGCCGCCACCTGCGCGGTCTGCATCACCTGTTCCTGATACACCATGATGCCGTAGGTGTTGGCCAGCACCGGCTCCAGGCTCGGATGCGGATAGTCGAAACGCATGCCGTGCTTGCGATTGATGAAGTCGGGTATGAAGTCCATCGGCCCCGGCCGGTACAGCGCATTCAGCGCGATCAGGTCTTCCAGGCAATCGGGCTTGGCCTTGATCAGGGTGTCCTTCATGCCGCCGGATTCGAACTGGAACACCGCCGTGGTGTTGGCGGTCTTGAACACCATGTCATAGGTTTCGCGATCGTCCAGCGGCAGCGTGGCGAGGTTGATGTCGACGCCTTCGACTTCCTTCGCCAGGCGCACCGCCTCGTCCAGTATCGTCAGGGTGCGCAGGCCGAGGAAGTCGAACTTGACCAGCCCGGCCTTCTCCACGTCGTCCTTGTCGAACTGCGAGACCACTGAACTCACGCCGTCCGGCGAATACAGCGGGCAGAAATCGGTGAGCTTGCCCGGCGCGATCAGCACGCCGCCGGCATGCATGCCGACGTTGCGCGCAAGTCCTTCCAGCTTCAGCGCCAACGTCCACAGTTCGGCGACTTCCTCCTCGCTGTCGATGCGGACGCGGATTGCCGGTTCCTTGTCCAGCGCATCCGCCAGCGTGATGCCCAGTTCGTTGGGAATCAGCTTGGCAAACTGGTCGACGAAGTTGTAGCCCAGATCGAGCACGCGCCCGACGTCGCGGATCACCGCCTTGGCCGCCATGGTGCCGAAGGTGACGATCTGCGACACGGCATGGGCGCCGTATTTCTGCTTGACGTAATCGATGACGCGGTCGCGCCCTTCCTGGCAGAAGTCGATGTCGAAGTCCGGCATCGACACCCGTTCCGGATTCAGGAAGCGCTCGAACAGCAGGTCGTAGCGCAGCGGGTCGAGGTCGGTGATGCCCAGGCTGTAGGCCACCAGCGAGCCGGCGCCGGAGCCGCGCCCCGGACCCACCGGCACGCCGTTGTGCTTGGCCCAGTTGATGAAGTCGGCAACGATCAGGAAATAGCCGGGGAAACCCATCTTGATGATGGTCGCGATCTCGAAGTCGAGCCGTGCGACATAGCTCGGCCGCTGCTTCTCGCGCTCGGCGACATCGGCATAGAGCAGTTCCAGCCGGCGCCCCAGACCGGCATGCGACTCGCTGGCGAGGAAGGCCTCCAGCGGTTCGCCGGCAGGCGTCGGGAAATCCGGCAGGCGGCTCTTGCCCAGTTCCACCGTGAGGTTGCAGCGGCGGGCGATTTCCACCGAGTTCTGCAGGGCCTCGGGCAGATCGGCGAAGAGTTCGGCCATCTCGGCCTGGGTCTTGAAGTACTGTTCCGCGCTGTAGCGCTTCGGCCGCCGATTGTCGCCCAGCACATAGCCGTCGGCGATGCAGACCCGCGCCTCATGCGCCCTGGCATCGTCGCGCCGGAGGAACTGCACCGGGTGCGTCGCCACCAGCGGCAGGCCCAGGCGCGCGGCAAGATCGACGCTGGCGGCCACCAGCACTTCGCTGGCCGCGGCATCCGGGCCCGCCGGGCGTTGCACCTCGATGTAATAGGCGCCGGGAAACAGTTGCGCCCAGGCTTGCGCGCGCACATCGGCCTGATCCAGCTTGCCGGCCGCGAGCAGCTGTCCGATGTCTCCCAGCGGGCCTCCCGAGAGCGCAATCAGACCACTGTTGTCGCCTGCATTTGACACAGTCGCCAATTGGTTGCGGCTGATCTCGGCGCGGCCGTGGCGGCGTGGCGCCAGATAAGCAGCGGAAAGCAGTTCGCACAGGCGCAGATAACCGGCGCGATTTTTTGCCAGCAGCAACAGGCGCAGCGGGCCGTCGTTCTTGTCCGCCGCATCGTCGCCGATCCAGACATCGCAGCCGATGATGGGCTTGACGCCCATGCCGCGCGCGGCGGTATAGAACTTGACCATGGCGAACAGGTTGGCCAGGTCGGTGATCGCCAAAGCCGGCTGGCCGTCGGCCGCCGCCTGCGCGATCACTTCATCGATGCGCGTCAGGCCATCGGTGATCGAATACTCGCTGTGAAGCCGGAGATGAACGAACTTTGGAGAAAGCGGCGCAGTGGACATGGCGCAATGATTTTACTCCCGCCCACCGCCACCACGCGAGGCAATCGGCCCGCCAGGGGAGTCATCCCCTGCGACTGCTCACTTCTTGTCCGGCGCGCTGACACTCTTGGCAAACATGTAGAAAATCGCCGCCTTGAACTCGGCGTCGGTCAGGTCGGGACGGCCGCCGCGCGCGGGCATGCCGTCATGACCGCGGGTAGCGCCGAGCACCAGCGCATCAAGCCCCTTGCTGGCGCGTTTCACCCAGTCCTCGCGGTCGCCGATGCGGGGCGAGTGCTGCTTGCCGGTGCCATGGCATTCGATGCATTTCGAATTGACGACTGCCGCGGCCCTGCGGTCAGCGATATTGGCGGCGGCAGGCTTCGCCTCGGGCTTGGCCGCCTTTTCGGCGGCCTGACTTGTGCTGCAGCCGATGGCCAGAGGTATGGTCAGCAGCATGATCATCTTCCTGTTCATGAGCATCTCCAAAAAGGACGAAATAGGCGGTATGCGCGAACACTAGCGCTTTGCCCGGTCTCTTGGCGGGCGGATAAACGGCGATGATGCCGCTAGAAAAACAGGAAATTCGCCTCCACCGCGCCGCCTGTCTGCCCGGCTGTGCCGGACGCTCATCGTCCCCGGCGTCAAACCGGTCGCTGCGCCCAGTCCAGCAGAGGCTGCCACTGTTCGAGGTCCTTTTCGACGCGACTGGGCGGCAGTTCGAAAATGCTCAGGCCATGGGCCGCCGCCTGCACGTAGTTCTGTGTGTCGCGCAGGTGCGCCACGACCGGCAGGCCGACACCGTCGAGGAAGCGCTCCAGTTCCCCGGCCGCCCGCGTGCGCGCATCCACCCGCATGGCGACGATGGCGACGAAAGCTTCGTGCTTGCGGATTTGCTTTTCCTCGAACAGCCGATCGAGGAATGCCCGCGTCGCGAGGATGTCGAAGATCGAGGGCTGCAGCGGCACAATCACGCGGCGCACCAGCTTCAGCACCTGGGCCAGCTTCTTGCCGTGCAATCCGGCCGGCGTATCCAGCACCACGTGGGTGGTGTCCTGCGGCGGCCGCGCCGGCTGATCGGGCTCGATGTTCCAGGTCGCGATATGCGGCAGCCCCGGCGAGCGCAGCTTGAGCCACTCGCGCGAAGACTGCTGGCGGTCGATGTCGCCGAGCATGACGCGCCTGCCCTGACGGGCGAAATAGCCGGCCAGATTGGTCGCCAGCGTGGTCTTGCCCACTCCGCCCTTGGGATTGGCGATGAGAAAGGATTCCACGAACGGAGGCCTAGGGAAGGAGGATCGTTGATCCCGTGGTCTTGCGCGCCACCAGGTCGGTCTGCGCCTGCGCGGCATCCTTCAGCGCATAGGTCTGGTTGACCTCGATCTTGACCTTGCCACTGCTAACGACGTCGAACAGCTCGCCGGAGATGGCCAGCAGGTCGCTGCGCTGGGCAATGTAAGTAAACAGCGTGGGGCGGGTGAGGAATAGCGAGCCGCGCTTGGAAAGCTCGGACGTATCGATGGGCGGCACCGGCCCGGAGGCAGCACCGAAACTCACCATCATGCCCAGCGGTCGCAGGCAGTCGAGCGAACCCGTGAAGGTGTCCTTGCCGATCGAGTCATATACCACGCGTACACCCTTGCCCCCGGTAATTTCCTTGACCCGCTCGACGAAGTTCTCGCGCGTGTAGATGATCGTGTGGTCGCAACCGTGAGCCTTCGCCAATGCCGCCTTTTCGTCGGAACTGACGGTGCCGATCACCGTGGCGCCGAGCGCCCGCGCCCACTGGCAGACGATGAGGCCGACGCCACCGGCGGCGGCATGGATCAGGATGGTGTCGCCGGCCTCGACCTTGCAGGTGCGGCGCAGCAGGTATTGCGCGGTCATGCCCTGCAGCATCATCGCCGCGCCGGTCTTGAAGTCGATGGCGGCGGGCAGCTTGACCAGGCGATCGGCCGGCATGTTGCGCACTTCGGCATAAGCGCCCACGGGTAACAGGGGGCCGCCGGCATAGGCGACGCGATCGCCGACCTTGAGATCCGTCACCGCGCTGCCCACCGCCTCGACCACGCCGGCGGCTTCGAGGCCGATGCCGGACGGCATGGGCAGCGGATAAGCGCCGGTGCGGTGGTAGATGTCGATGTAATTGAGGCCGACGGCGTGATGGCGCACGCGCACCTCGCCGGGCGCCGTGTCGCCAACGCCGACTTCTTCCCAGCGCAGGACTTCCGGACCGCCGGGGGTGTGAAAACGGATGGCGTGGCTCATGGTGGCTCCTAGGGTAGGGGAAGGCGAGATGCGCAAGCTACCCTTACCGGAGGGAAATTTCAACCATCCGCCACCCGGGCCGGCATCCGGCGCCACCAGC
>JANMTA010000282.1:0-4663 GCA_031389965.1 Betaproteobacteria bacterium | reverse complement strand
CTCCCAGGGCAGTTCCTGCATCAGGTAGACGAAGCCGTTGCCTTCCTCACCGAGCAGGTTTTCCGCCGGAACGCGGACGTTGTCGAAGAACAGCTCGCAGGTGTCCTGGGCCTTCATGCCGGCCTTGTGCAGCGGCTTGGCCTTGCTGAAACCGGCCATCGAGGTATCCACCACGAGCAGGCTGGTACCCTTGGCACCCTTGGCCGGGTCGGTCTTGGCGACGACGATGACCAGGTCGCAGAGGTAGCCGTTGGTGATGAAGATCTTCGAGCCGTTCACGATGTAGTGGTCGCCGTCTTTCACCGCCGTGGTGCGCACCCCCTGCAGGTCGGAGCCCGCCCCTGGCTCGGTCATGGCGATGGCCGCGACCATCTCGCCGCTGGCCATCTTGGGCAGGTATTTCTGCTTCAGCGTTTCGCTACCGTAATGCAGCAAGTAAGGTGCGACGATCTCGGAATGAATTCCCCAACCCAGGCCCGTGGCGTTGATACGCGCGCATTCCTCCATGACGATGACCGAAAAGCGCTTGTCCACGCCGACGCCGCCGTATTCTTCCGGCATGGTCGCGCAGAGGAAACCCGCGGCACCGGCCTTGTTCCAGACCTCGCGATCAACGTGGGTCTGCTCTTCCCAGCGCGCGTGGTGGGGAGCGACTTCCTGCTCCATGAAGCGGCGCACGGTATCGCGGAAAGCTGCGTGATCCTCATCAAACAGGGTGCGCGGAATCGACATCATGGCGGATTCTCCGGTTACAGCAGAAGGGCCGCCATGCTACCAAGCAAGCGCTTGCTTGACAAGCCGGCGGGGTGACGCAAAAATGGCCAGCTCGCGACGGAGGACATGGCATGATCCCGACACCCCCCCTGCTCAGTGCCACG
Organism: Betaproteobacteria bacterium; assembly: GCA_031389965.1. GTDB lineage: Bacteria > Pseudomonadota > Gammaproteobacteria > Burkholderiales > Rhodocyclaceae > Sulfuritalea. The sequence goes on along the minus strand of JANMTA010000282.1, from coordinate 3,785 downwards.
CATGAAGTCCTCAACCAGGCCCATGCGCTGGAAAACTACAACGCCTACACCCGCAACCTGCCGCTGCAGGAGGCCGTCGCCCAGCAAGGCGCCGGCTGGGCCCACGACTGGCTGACGGCGCGCGGCGCCGAGGTCGGCAGCGCGGAGTGGATCGAGCACGGCCGCCTGGCCAACGCCAACATCCCGCAGCTCAGGCTGTTCGACCGCTACGGCAACCGCCGCGACGAGGTCGAATTCCATCCGTCCTGGCACGAATGCCTCGGCTGGTTGAAGCGCAATGGCTGCGACACCGGGCCCTGGGCCGACCCCAAACCCGGCGCCCACGTCGCCCGCGCCGCCGCCTATGTCATGTTCGCCGAGATCGAGGACGGCTCGCTGTGTCCGACCACCATGACTTACGGCGCGGTGCCGGTGCTGCGCCACGTGGCCGAAATCGCCCGCGAGTGGATGCCGAAAATGCTTTCGCGCGACTACGACCAGCGCTTCATTCCGGTGGCGCAGAAGAAGGGTGTACTGATCGGCATGGGCCTCACCGAGAAGCAGGGCGGTTCCGACGTGCGCGCCAACACCACGCGCGCCGAAAACGGCGGAGGTGACGCAAACTCGGGCAGCTGGCGCCTGACCGGCCACAAGTGGTTCCTCTCGGCGCCGATGTGCGACGCCTTCCTGGTCACGGCGCAATCGCCCAAGGGCCTGTCCTGCTTCTTCGTGCCGCGCTGGACGCCGGACGGAAGGCTCAACGAAATCCGCATCCAGCGCCTCAAGGACAAGCTGGGCGACCGGTCGAATGCCGGCACCGAAGCCGAGTTCTGGGGCGCGCAGGGCTGGCTGGTGGGCGAGGAAGGGCGCGGCATCCCGACTGTGCTGGAAATGGGCGTGTACACGCGGCTCGACTGCGCCATCGGCAGCACCGGCATCATGCGCGGCGCGCTGTCACAGGCCATGCATCACGCCGGGCTGCGCTCCGCCTTCGGCAAGCTCCTGCGCGACCAGCCGCTGATGATCAACGTACTGGCCGACATGGCGCTCGAAACCGAGGCCGCGACCGCACTTTCAATGCGTCTCGCGCGCGCCTTCGATGCGCAGGAGGATGAAGCCGAAAGCCTGCTGCGCCGGATACTGACGCCGGTGGCCAAGTTCTGGATCTGCAAGCGCTGCCCGACCCTGGTGGCCGAAGCCATGGAGGTACACGGCGGCAACGGCTACGTCGATGAAGGCCCGATGCCGCGCCTGTTCCGGCAGAGCCCGCTGAACTCGATCTGGGAAGGCTCGGGCAATGTCATGTGCCTCGACACGCTGCGCGCCATGGGACGCAGTCCGCGCAGTGTCGAAGTGCTGGCCGCCGAAATCGCGCCGGCGCTGGGCAGGAACCGCGCCTTCGACAGCTTCGCGACGAAGCTGAAGGACGGCCTCACCAATCCGCAGGACATCGAGACCCGCGCCCGCGAACTGACCCAGGGCATCGCCCTCGCGATGCAGGGCGCGCTGCTGCTGCGCCATGCGCCGGAGGCGGTGGCCGAGGCCTTCTGCGCTTCGCGCCTGACGCCGAGTCATTGGGGTGCTGCCTTCGGCACGCTGCCGGCCGCCAGCGATTTTGCGGCGCTACTCGAACGCGCCTGGCCCGCTTCATGAGCGTGCAGATCGAACCCAGGCGGGTCGCTGCCGAAGAACCCAATCGGCGAGCCGAGATCGTGCGCGCGGCCGGGCGGCTGTTCCGCGAAAAGGGCTATGCGGCGACGACCATCCGCGACATCGCCGGCGCCGTTGGCATGCGCTCGGGTTCGCCTTTCTATCATTTCAAGACCAAGAACGACATGCTGCGCGCCGTGGTGCTGGAGGGCATGGGCGCGATCAACGCAGCCGTGGCGAGAGCCGCAAACTCGGACAAGTCACCGCGCGCCCGGTTCGAGGCCATGCTGCGCGCTCATCTGGGCCAGCTACTGGGAGGCGACGGACGTGATTTTGCCGCCGCACTGCTGCACGAAAGCCGCCACCTCGAACCCACGGTGCTGGCCGAACTGGTGGCCATCAAGGATCGCTACGAAGCCATGTGGCAGAAAGTCTTGCAGGATTTGAAGCGCGCCGGACTGATTGCCGACGACAGTCAGGTCGCGCGCCTGTTTCTGCTGGGGGCACTGAACTGGACGGTGCAGTGGTATCGCCCCGACGGATCGAAAAGCATCGAGCAGATTGCGCGGCAGCTTGCCAACTTTTTGATCGGAAAACCTCCGCGCCCGTGAGCGAAGTCGGGACGAAATCTATGGATACTTCTTGAAGACAGCCTTGGCGTCACGGTGAGCGCGCTCCAGGGTGCAGATAGCCGGATCGTCGTCGTGGCCGCTGAAAAAATCATCCGCCTGGGCGCGCATCACCATCTTGATCGCTTGCTCATCGCTCATTGCATACTCCTCGGTGAGGAGCGTGGTGACTTCGTCGAGATGTTCTTCGTAGGTCATTCCGGATCGTCCTGTCGTGCTGCCGGCTTCATGCCGGCCAGATACAGCGCTTCCACCTGTTCCCGCGCCCACGGCGTGCGCCGCAGGAACTTGAGGCTCGAGGCGATGCTCGGTTCGTTGCGGAAGCAGCGGATATCGATTCGCCGCCCCAGTCCATCCCAGCCATGACGCCGCACCAGCTCGTCCAGCAGCGCTTCCAGGGTGATGCCGTGCAGCGGATTATTGGGCTGGGCTGCGGCAATCGAGTCAGGCGGATGCTTCATCGTCATGCATCAGTGTCCGTGCTTGCCGTGCGCTTTCGCCGGTGGCACTGCCGCTGCGGCCGGTTCGGGATAGCGGATGACCACGATCTGTTCATCCGGTTCGAGCCAGAACTCGCCGTGCGGCCCCTTGGCGTTGCCGGTGATCAACAGGATCAGGCCGTCCTCGACGCGCACCTCGGTCACGGTTTCCCAGGCGAAGGTGGGATGGGCGTTGCTTCCCGTGCCGTTATAGATGTGGTCGTTCACCCGCACCTGCGACGCCACCACGGTGATCTTGCTGGTCATGTCCGGTTCTCCCCTTTGTTCCGCCGTAGCGTAACAGAGGCGCCCTGCCGGCACCCATGGCGACCCAAAAAGTTGCCGAAGGGACGCACCACGCTGGCGGCGGCGACACGGCGATTTGGACGGTGCATCCGGCACTGAGCGTTCAAAGCTCCGGCATCAGCCGCGTCCGCAAGCCATCGAGGAAGGCATCGCAGTCCTGCTCCACCTTGGCGTCGAGCAGGTGGTCCGCGCGCGTCGTGCCGAGCTTGATTGCCATGACCGGCTTGCCCTCGCGGCGGGCGAACTCGACGAAGCGGAATCCCGAATACACCATCAGCGAGGAACCCACCACCAGAAGCCCGGCCGCAGCCGTGATTGCCGCCATTGCAGACGCCACCCGCTCCCGCGGTACGCCGTCGCCGAAGAACACCACGTCGGGCTTGAGGATGCCGCCGCAGGCGGGACAGGCCGGCACCTTGAACCCGGCGTACAGGTCCGCGGCCAGATGAGCGTCGCCATCCGCGGCGACCGGCGCAGGATTGCCCACCAGGCCGGGATTGGCCGCGCCCATCAGAGCAGAGTCTTCACTTATCCACCAGCACTAATTTCCGGGGCCACCTCACTCATGGGCGGCCGCGGCGGCGATGAATTCGCGCAGATGGCCCGCCACTTCGGACGGTGCCTCTTCCGGCAGGAAGTGACCGCAGTCGAGCGACATTCCCCTGACGTCGCCGGCTTTCTCCCGCCACAGCGCGAGTACGTCGTAATTACGGCCGACGAAGCCGCGTGCGCCCCACAGCAC
>JANMTA010000382.1:0-1675 GCA_031389965.1 Betaproteobacteria bacterium | reverse complement strand
AGCACCAGCACCAGCCAGGCCAGGGCAAAGATGAAGTCGGGCACCCAATCGACGTGGAAATTGTCGCTGAGGGCAACCACCACACCCGTGGCAATCGCCGTGGGCAGGAACTGGGCAATGGCGCCGGTGCGCCAGTCGAAGCGGGGGCAGAAGCGTTTCTGGTACAGGGTGCCGGCCGTGATGCCGGCCAGCGCCGCCAGCGCCGGCCACAGCGCATCGAGGCCAAAGCCGCTGCCCAGCTTGCCCGAGACCACCATGGTCACGCCGACAAAGCCGAGCACGAGGCCCGCCCATTGCCGCTTCATTACGGTTTCGTTCAGCAGCCAGCCGGCGCCGACTGCGGTCAAGAGCGGCTGGATGCCGACCACCAGGCTGGCGACGCCGGCCGGCAGGCCCTTCGAAATCGACATGAAGACGCCGCCGAGATAAATGCCGTGCACCAGCAGGCCGGCGACGCCAATGTGGAACCACTGCCGCGCATCCCTCGGCCATGGCGCGCGCATCGCCAGCGCGATCAGCGTCATCAGCGAAATCACCAGCAGGTAGCGGACCAGCAGAAAGGAGAGCGGTTCGGCATGCGGCAGGCCATACTTGGCGCCGATGAAGCCGGTGCTCCAGAGCAGGACGAAGAGCAGCGGGGTGAAGCGGGTCGCGGCGGACGGGCTCACGCTATTCGTCGATCGCGGCCGTGGTGTAGACCTCTTGCACGTCATCCAGGGATTCCAGCGCGTCGAGCAGCTTCTGCATTTTCAGCGCGTCCTCGCCTTCGAATTCGGTTTCGTTTTGCGGCTTCATGGTCACTTCGCCGAATTCCGGTTTGAAACCGGACTTTTCCAGCGCGTCCTTGACGTTGGCAAAATCATTGGGCGGGGTGATGACTTCGATCGAGCCATCCTCGTTGCTCAGCACGTCGGCGGCGCCGGCCTCGATCGCCGCATCCATCAGCGCGGCCTCGTCGGTGCCCGGCGCGAACAGCATCTGGCCGCAGTGGGTGAACAGAAAAGCGACGCTGCCGTCGGTGCCCATGTTGCCGCCGTGCTTGGCGAAGGCGTGGCGCACTTCGGCGACGGTGCGCACCTTGTTGTCGGTCAGGCAATCCACCATCACCGCCGCGCCGTTGATGCCATAACCTTCGTAGCGGATTTCCTCGTAGTTCACGCCTTCGAGCTGGCCGGTGCCGCGCTTGACGGCGTTATCGATGTTGTCCTTGGGCAGGCTCTGCCCCTTGGCTTTCTCGATCGCCAGCCGCAGTCGCGGATTGGCGCTGATGTCGCCGCCGCCCATCTTGGCGGCGACGGTGATTTCCTTGATCAGCTTGGTGAAGACCTTGCCCCGCTTGGCGTCCTGACGCCCCTTGCGATGCTGGATATTGGCCCATTTGGAGTGTCCGGCCATAGTCGTTTCCCTGGTTGCGCGGCTTTGCCGCGATGTTGTAATTTAGAATTGCAAATTTTAGCATCCCGGGAATCCCAGCCATGAACCAGTCCCTGCCCATTGCCAGGAGCGGCGAGCTCGAGCTCGCCCTGCTGTCGCAGCTCGCCAACCGCCACGGCCTGATCACCGGCGCGACCGGCACCGGCAAGACGGTAACCCTGCAGCGCATGGCTGAACAGTTGTCAAAGGCCGGCGTGCCGGTCTTCCTAGCCGATGCCAAGGGCGATCTGTCCGGTCTCGG
>JANMTA010000057.1:0-3543 GCA_031389965.1 Betaproteobacteria bacterium | reverse complement strand
CGTCGGCTGCCTGGAAGTCAAGAATACCGATGGCCGGACCTGGGTCGGCACTATCGCGGCGACCTTGCTCGAATCCGGCTGCAAATTCTGCAGCGCCTGCGTCACCGTCTGCCCGACCGGCGCCTTGATGGATCGCACGCTGGACGTCGCGCGCAAGGAGGAAACCCAGGTGCCGTGCAAGGCCACCTGTCCGGCCGGCATCGACGTGCCGCGCTACGTGCAGCTGGTCGGCCTCGGCATGTACGGCGAGGCCGTGGCCGTGGTGCGCGAAAAGCTGCCCTTCCCGGGCATACTCGGCCGCGCCTGCTTCAGTCCCTGTGAAACCGCCTGCCGGCGCAAGGATCTTGACGATCCCTTGTCGATCCGCAGCTTGAAGCGCATCGCGGCCGACAACGATACCGGCCTGTGGCGCGCGCATTCGATCCAGTTGCCGCCTTCGGGCAAGAAGGCCGCGGTGGTGGGTGCCGGTCCCGGCGGACTGACCGCCGCCTACTACCTGGCCAAGAAGGGGCATGCGGTCACCGTGTTCGACGCCTTGCCCGCCGCCGGCGGCATGGTCCGCTATGGCATTCCGTCCTATCGCGTACCGCTGGACGTGATCGACCAGGAAGTGGCGGAAGTGGAAAAGCTGGGCGTGGAATTCAAGTTCAATACGCGCATCGAAAACATCGACGACTTGATGGCGCAAGGTTTTGATACGGTCTTCCTCGGTATCGGTGCGCAGAACGGCGATGCGCTCGGCATCCCCGGCGACAAGCTGCCCAACGTGATCGACAGCCCGACCTTCCTGCGCGCGGCGACCATGGGGAAAGTCGGCGATGGCGAGACGGCGATCGTGATCGGCAAACGTGTCGCAGTCATCGGCGGCGGCAACGTGGCCACCGACAACGCGCGCTCGGCGCGACGCCTGGGCGCCGAAGTGGTGGATATGGTCTATCGCCGTACCCGCGAGGAAATGCCGGCGCGCGAGGATGAAGTCCAGGGGTGTATCGAGGAACAGGTGAATTTCCGCTTCCTGCTGGCACCGAAGAAAATCGAACTCAACGACAATGGTAGTTCGCGGCTGAAGATCACCTACGTCAAGATGGAACTCGGCGAGCCCGATGCGTCCGGGCGTCGTCGGCCGCTGGAAATCGCGGGCAGCGAGTTCACCGAGGATGTCGACCTGGTGATCGGTGCCATCGGTCAGCGGCCCGAGGAATTCCCCGCCTACAGCGTGCAGGTATCCAAAAATGGCCGGGTGCAGGTGCGCGAGGACAGCATGCTCACCAGCCGGCCCGGCGTGTATGCCGGCGGCGACTGCGTGCTCGGCCCCTCCTCGCTGATTGAGTCGGTGGCCCAGGGCCGCAAGGCGGCCGCGGCGATGGATGCCTACCTTGGCGGCGACGGCAATATCGAGGAGAAGCTGCTGCCGGACTGGGATACCGATCCATATATCGGCCGCGACGAGAGCTTCAATACCAGGAAGCGCCTGCATCCGATCTTCATCGATCCGGCCCAGCGCAACAACTGGGACGAAGTCGAACTCGGCTTCGACCATGCGAGCGCGCGCGCCGAGGCCCTGCGCTGCCTGAAATGCAATCTTGCGGCGAAGATCGAGGACATGGTCTTGCCGCCGGAAGCCTGGCTGGAATTCAATGCCGAGAACGTGGCCGGCGTGCAGACCGAGTCGGGCGTGTTTCAGTTGCTCGACGCCGACAAGAAGGTACTGCTGATCAGGGGCGTCGAGAACCTGCGCGAAGGTCTGGAAGCCATGCTCGACAAGGCCGACATCGCCAGGTACTTCGTCTGGGACGACGCGCCCTTCTTCAGCCAGCGCGAGAACCAGCTGGTGCAGGCCTACATGCAGCAATACGGCGGCATGCCGCCGGGCGTCGGCGCCGACGAAATGGACGATCTTTTCTGATCGGCCATCGACAGAAACTCAAGAGGAAAACATTCATGGCAGATTTCAAATTCATCTCCTACGAGGACCAGGGCGAAGTCATCCGCCTGGCCATCAACCGGCCGCCTTACAACGTGCTCGACATCGCCACCATGGAGGAGATGAATACCGCACTCGACCTGGCGATGGAGAACACCACGGCCAAGGTCCTGGTCATTAGCGGCAACGGCGACAAGACCTTTTCCTCCGGCGTCGACGTGGTCGACCACACGCCGGACAAGGTGGTCAAGATGATCGAGGTTTTCCACGGCATCCTCAAGCGCCTGATGCAGGTGTCGATACCGACCGTGGCTGCCGTCAATGGTGCGGCGCTGGGCGGGGGCTGCGAACTGGCGATCGCCTGCGACATGGTGGTCGCTTCGGAAACGGCCAAGCTCGGTCAGCCGGAAATCAAGCTCGGCGTGTTCCCGCCCATCGCCGCGATCCTGCTGCCGCGCCAGATACCGATGACCAAGGTGATGGAGCTGCTGCTCGGCGGCGGCATCATCGATGCGCAGGAGGCCCATCGTATCGGGCTGGTGAACCGCGTATTTCCGAAAGAGAGCTTTGCCGCGGATACGGCGAAATTTATCGAACAGTTCACTTCGCTCTCGCGTGTGGCCTTGATCCACACCAAGAAGGCGGTCAAGGAAGCCGCAACGCGGCCTTTCTACGAGGCCCTGTTCCATATCGAGCAGCATTACCTCAAGGACCTGATGGCCACCGAGGATGCCAAGGAAGGCCTCAACTCTTTCATAGAAAAACGCAAGCCGGTGTGGACCAACAAATAATTCGAACAGAGGAGCAAGCATGATTCCAAGCACCATCCAGACATGGCAGATGACTGAACCGGGCAAGCTGCTGCGCACCGAAATACCGATGCCCGAGTTGCAGGCGGGCGAGGCCCTGGTGGAGATCCACGGCTGCGGCGTCTGCCACACCGATTTGTCCTATTTCTACATGGGCGTGCCGACCGTGCACAAGGGTCCGCTATCGCTCGGCCACGAGATTTCCGGCGTGGTAATCGCAGGCGATGCCCGCGTGCTGGGCAAGGAAGTCATCATCCCTGCGGTACTGCCCTGCAACAAGTGTGAGCTATGCAAGAGCGGCCGCGGCAACCGCTGCCTCGCGCAGAAAATGCCGGGCAATTCGATGGGCATCTACGGCGGCTATTCGAGCCACATCCCGGTGCCGGCCGAGGACCTGTGCATCGTCGGCAATCGCGGCAAGATTCCGCTGGTACACCTGTCGGTGATCGCCGATGCAGTGACCACGCCCTACCAGGCGGCGAAGCGCGCCCGGTTGCAGGCTGGCGATCGCGTCATCATCATCGGCGCGGCCGGTGGTGTCGGTAGTTTCATGACCCAGGTGGCCAAGGCCATGGGCGCCGGCGCCGTCATCGGCATCGACATCAACGAAGAAAAGCTGGAATTCATGAAGGGCTACGGCGCCGACTTCACGATCAACCCGAAAGGCAAGAGCGCCAAGGAAGTGAAGGAACTCTTCAAGGCCTGGTGCAAGGAAAAAGGCATTCCGTCGAACTACGGCTGGAAGATCTTCGAAGTTACCGGCACCAAGCCCGGCCAGGAACTGGCGCTGGCGCTGCTGTCCTTCACCGG
>JANMTA010000131.1:0-2346 GCA_031389965.1 Betaproteobacteria bacterium | reverse complement strand
CGCGTCACCTGGTCCGCCGAGGATGGCGAACACGTCGGTCTGTGCGCCGAATTTCCCTCGCTGTCGTGGCTGGCGAAGACGCCCGAAGCTGCGTTGAAGGGCATCCGCCGCGTCGTGGCCGAGGCGGTGGCCGACATGCAGGTGGCCGGCGAGGACATTCCCGTACCGCTGGCGGAAAAGCACTACAGCGGCGAGTTTCGCGTCCGCATTCCGCCGCAGGTGCATCGCGCCCTGGCGACCGAGGCCGCCGAACAGGGCGTCAGCCTGAATCGACTGGCGAGCGCAAAGCTGGCAGCTTGAAAACGTGCGCGCCCTGATCGAGGATTGCGCTTACGCGGAAACATAGGTGAAGGCGCGAAGCGCTGCCGCGCGCCATATTCCTGGCCGTGTCGCCAGCGCCGACTTTTGCCAGCGGCCCCGTGGCGATCGACGAAGATTTTTCAGGAAAACAGTAGCATTTTCCTGAAAACTCTTTATTCTTGCGTTTATGCAAGCCGTTGAACAAAAGATACTTTCAAGGATTTACGGGCGCGGTAGGGGTTGGGCCTTCACCAAGACGGATTTCGTGGCCGGTTTTGGCGAGGCCAACATCCACCAGGCGCTGTCCACCGTCGCCCGGGCGGGCAAGATCCGCCGCGTCTGCCATGGGGTGTATGACTATCCGCGCCACAGCGATCTGCTCGGCCAGGCCCTGAGTCCGGACATCGACCAGGTGGCCCAGGCGCTTGCGCGCAAATTCAACTGGCGCATCCAGCCCTCGGGCGAGGCCGCATTGAATCTGCTGGGCTTGTCCACCCAGGTGCCGGGGCGCTGGATCTATCTTTCCGACGGGCCGAGCCGCGAGTATTCCATCGGCGAAGACGGCCGCCAGATACTGGCTTTCCGCAAATCATCGCTGAAGGACACGGGCTTCAAGTACCGCGAGAGCGGCCTGCTGGTGCAGGCCCTGAAGGCCCTCGGCAAGGAGCGGGTGAACGCGGCGGTGATCGATACCTTGCGCCGCCGGCTGGAGCCGAAGCTGTGCCGTCGCATTTTGAGCGATACGCGGGCTGTCGCCGGCTGGATACTGCAGATCATCAAGCAGGTGTGCGAGGCGTCGGGCTGATGGACAGGGTGGCCCGGCTTTCCGCAGCGCAGCGCCGCGAACTCTTCTCCGAAGCGGCGGCCCGTCGGGGCATGACGCCGGCAGTGGTGGAAAAGGATTTCTGGGTCACCTGGGTGCTCGACCGGCTGTTTGCCACGCCGGAATTGGCGCGTTTGCTGATGTTCAAGGGCGGCACCAGCCTGTCCAAGGCCTATGGCCTGATCGAGCGCTTCTCGGAAGACATCGACCTGATCCTCGACTGGCGGGTGCTGGGCGGCGACGATCCGCTGGCCGAGCGGTCGCGCACACAGCAGAACCGCCTGAACCAGGAGATCGACCAGCAGGCGCTGGCCTATATCGCCGGGTCTTTGCTGACGCAGATCGTTGCCGCTCTGGGCGACGTATGTCAATGCGGTATCGGTACGGCCGATCCGCATGTAATCGACGTGCGCTATCCGGCGGCTTTTGCCGACACCTACCTGCGCCCGGAAGTGCGTCTGGAGATCGGCCCGCTGGCCGCCTGGCTGCCCCATGAGCAACGGTCGATCACCTGCTATGCGGCCCAGGCGTTTCCGCAGGTCTTCGAGCGGAGGGAATTCCCGGTGCGGGTGATCCGCGCCGAGCGGAGCTTCTGGGAAAAGGCCACCATCCTGCACCACGAGGCCCATCGCCCGGAAGGCAATCCGCAAGCGTCGCGCTATTCCCGCCACTACTACGATTTGGCGCGGATGGCCCAGTCGCCGGTCAAGGCCGCCGCGTTGGCGGACATGGGCCTGCTGGCCGATGTGGTCGCCTTCAAGCAGCGCTTCTATCCGCGCAACTGGGCGCGCTATGACCTGGCCGTGCCGGGCAGCCTGCGCCTGGTGCCGCAAGGCGTAGTGCTGGCCGCGCTGGAGGCCGACTACCGGGCGATGGCCGGCATGATCTTCGGCCGAATTTCCGCCTTTGCCGACATCGTCGCGCAACTCCACGAACTGGAAAACGAAATCAACGGGCGCGGCAATGGTGCGCATCGGCCAGCCTGAGTAGGCACAGCAAAGCCGCGTCATCGCGCTGCTTCGCCACATATTCCACGCCGCCCCGGACTTTGTCTGCCAGGGATTCTGCTTGCCGTCCCGCCGGCGCCGACTTTCGCGGCGCGCCTTGAATACGGCCCGGCGCCGATGCCAAACGGCATCCTCACCGCAAGCTGACACGCCGATTACATTTCTGTAATCTCGGCCGGGCGTCGATGCTGCGGGCGCACAATCGCGGCATCGCAA
>JANMTA010000050.1:0-6846 GCA_031389965.1 Betaproteobacteria bacterium | reverse complement strand
TTCCGGGTCGAGCACTTCGAGCAGCGCCGATGAGGGATCGCCGCGGAAATCCTGGCCCATCTTGTCGACTTCATCGAGGAGGAACAGCGGGTTCTTGACCCCGACCTTGGTCATGTTCTGCAGGATCTTGCCCGGCATCGAGCCAATGTAGGTACGGCGGTGGCCGCGAATCTCGGCCTCGTCGCGTACACCGCCCAGGGCCATGCGGATGAACTTGCGATTGGTGGCCTTGGCAATCGACTGTCCGAGTGAAGTCTTGCCCACGCCGGGAGGGCCGACCAGGCACAGGATCGGCGCCTTGACCTTGTCCACCCGCTGTTGCACGGCAAGGTATTCGACGATGCGCTCCTTGACCTTTTCCAGGCCGTAGTGATCGCGATCGAGGATCTTCTCGGCGGCCGACAAATCCTTGCTTATGCGCGACTTCTTTTTCCACGGCAGGGCCAGCAAGGTTTCGATATAGTTGCGCACCACCGTGGCTTCGGCCGACATGGGCGACATCAGCTTGAGCTTCTTGACCTCGGCATTGATCTTGGCCAGGGCCTCCTTGCTCATGCCGGCAGCCTTGATCTTTTTTTCCATCTCGTCGATGTCGGCGCCTTCTTCACCTTCGCCGAGTTCCTTCTGGATGGCCTTGACCTGCTCGTTGAGGTAATACTCGCGCTGACTCTTTTCCATCTGGCGCTTGACGCGGCCGCGGATGCGCTTTTCGACCTGCAGGATATCGAGTTCGGCTTCCAACTGGCCGAGCAGCTTTTCCAGCCGCTCCGAAACACCAAAGACCTCCAGTACCTCCTGCTTCTGTTCGAGTTTCAACGGCAGATGCGCAGCAATCGTGTCGGCCAGACGTCCGGCCTCCTCGATACCGGCCAGCGAGGTCAGCACCTCGGGCGGAATCTTCTTGTTGAGCTTCACGTATTGATCGAACTGCGCCAGCACGGTGCGGCGCATGGCCTCGACTTCGTTGTCGGCGCGCTCCTCGATCGGGATCAGGCTGACATCGGCGACGAACAGCGTGCGCTGGTCCTCGATACGCAGCACGCGGGCACGCTGCACCCCTTCCACCAGCACCTTCACCGTGCCGTCGGGCAGCTTGAGCATCTGCAGGATGTTGGCGAGGCAACCGATCTCGTACATGTCCTCGGGCACGGGCTCGTCCTTGGCGGCGGATTTCTGCGCCACGAGGAGAATATTCTTGCCCGCCTCCATCGCCGTTTCGAGTGCCTTGATCGACTTGGGACGGCCGACAAACAGCGGAATCACCATGTGCGGGAAGACCACCACGTCACGCAAAGGTAACAGGGGCAGGGATTGGGTCTCTACGGGGGAAGCGGGGAGGCCAGACATCATGGTGTCCTTTGGTTATGAGTCACGCCGTCCACATTGGGGCGGGTGACCGGTATTCAAGGCAGCGCTGGCTGCCGAATCAGTTCGAACCCGACACCTTGGGCTGGTCGGCGTAAATCATCAGCGGCTGGGCGCCGCTTTCGATGGTGCTCTCGTCGATCACAACCTTGCTCACGTTCTCCAGGGTAGGAATTTCGTACATGGTATCGAGCAACACGTTTTCGAGTATCGAGCGCAGCCCGCGAGCGCCTGTCTTGCGCTTCAGGGCTTTTTTGGCAATCGCCTGAAGGGCCGAGGGGCGCACTTCGAGTTCCACACCTTCCATGGCAAACAGCTTGTGATACTGCTTGATCAGGGCATTCTTCGGTTCGATCAGGATTTCGACCAGGGCTGCCTCGTCGAGTTCCTGCAAGCTTGCGATCACGGGCAGGCGCCCGATCAACTCGGGAATCAGGCCGAACTTGATCAGATCCTCGGGCTCGACCTGTTTCAGCATCTCGCTGACATTGCTTGCATCGCGGCTTTTAACCTCGGCGCCAAAACCAATGCCGCCCTTCTCCGAGCGATTGCGAATCACCTTGTCCAGCCCGTCGAAAGCCCCGCCGCAGATGAACAGGATGTTGGTGGTATCGATCTGGATGAAATCCTGGTTCGGGTGCTTGCGCCCGCCCTGCGGCGGAATGCTGGCAATAGTGCCTTCGATCAGCTTCAACAGCGCCTGCTGCACGCCCTCGCCGGAAACATCGCGGGTGATCGACGGGTTGTCCGACTTGCGTGAAATCTTGTCGATTTCATCGATGTAGACGATGCCCTGTTGCGCCTTCTCGACCTCGTGGTCACACTTCTGCAGCAGTTTCTGGATGATGTTTTCGACGTCCTCGCCGACATAGCCCGCCTCGGTCAGCGTCGTCGCGTCGGCCATGACGAAGGGCACGTTGAGCATGCGCGCCAGGGTCTGCGCCAGCAGGGTCTTGCCCGAGCCGGTGGGGCCGATCAGCAGGATGTTGCTCTTCGACAGTTCAATGCCGTCGCTGCCTTTTTCCTGATGCCGGATGCGCTTGTAGTGGTTGTAGACCGCCACGGCCAGAATTTTCTTCGCCGAATCCTGCCCGATCACGTACTGATCGAGCATCTCGCGGATATCCTTCGGCGCCGGCAGATCGCGCTTCGAGGTGCCCGCCGGCTCCGCAGCGATCTCGTCGCGAATGATGTCGTTGCACAGCTCGATGCATTCGTCGCAGATGAAAACGGAGGGACCGGCGATCAGCTTCTTGACTTCGTGCTGGCTCTTGCCGCAGAAGGAGCAATACAACAGCTTTTCGCCGCTACCCGATTTTTTCTCCGCCATCTTCGTCTCCGTCCGTGCGAACGCTCAAGCCTTGGCAGCTTCGGGCGCTTCGTCGCGACTGTGCAGCACCTTGTCCACCAGCCCGTACTCTACCGCTGCTTCGGCCGAAAGGAAGTTGTCGCGATCGGTGTCTCGCTCGATGCGTTCGATCGACTGGCCGGTGTGGTGCGCCAGCATGCTGTTGAGTTTCTGCTTGAGAAACAGGATTTCCTTGGCGTGGATCTCGATGTCCGAGGCCTGGCCCTGGAAGCCGCCCATCGGCTGATGGATCATCACGCGCGAATTCGGCAGGCAGTAACGCTTGCCCTTCTCGCCCGCCGCGAGCAGGAAGGAGCCCATGCTGGCCGCCTGGCCGATGCACAGCGTCGACACATTGGGCTTGATGAACTGCATGGTGTCGTAGATGGCCATGCCCGCCGTGACGGAACCACCCGGCGAATTGATGTAAAAGAAAATGTCCTTGTCCGGATTTTCCGATTCAAGAAACAGCAACTGCGCCACGATCAGATTTGCCGTCCCGTCGTTGACCGGTCCAACCAGGAAAATCACCCGCTCGCGCAACAGGCGCGAATAGATGTCATAGGCCCGCTCGCCGCGCCCGCTGGTCTCGATGACCATGGGCACCAGGCCCAGCCCCTGCGCATCGGGCGCCGGCGCATCCCAGGCGCCGCCGTTTTGTCGCGAACCGTACATGGACATCTCCGGAAAAATCATGCTGCATTACCCATCAGTGCATCGAAGGCGATGGGGACTTCGCTGACTTTTGCATTGGCGAGGACCCAATCCACCACATTGTTCTCCAGCGCCAAGGCCTCGGCCTCCGCCAGTCGCTGTGGCTGGGAATAGTACCAGCGGACAACTTCCTTGGGGTCTTCAAATGTTTCCGCGAACTCGTCCACGATGGCGCGGACTTGTTCCGGTTTGACATGCAGGTCCTTGGACTTGACCAGTTCGGCCAGCAGCAGGCCGAGCTTCACCCGGCGCGTCGCCTGCTCCGTGAACCATGAGGGTTCCACCGGAATGTTCTTCATCCCCATGCCTCGCTGCTCCATGTCGCGGCGCGCCGCTTCGGCCATCTGCTCCGACTCCATCGCGACCAGCGCCTTCGGCACTTCGACCGGATTCACCTTGAGCAGCGCCTCCATGACCTGCTCCTTGACCTTGGCCAGCAGGCGCTTCTTGACTTCGCGTTCCAGATTCGAGCGCACTTCGACGCGCATCTTGTCGACGTCGCCATCGGCGACGCCAAGTTGCCTGGCGAAATCGGCATCGATCTCCGGCACGCGGGCAGCCTCGACTTTCTTAACGCTCATCTCGAACTGCACCGTCGCGCCAGCCAGTTCCGCAGCCTGGTAGTCGGCCGGAAAACTGACGTCGAAGGCCTTGCTGTCGCCGGCCTTGACGCCAAGCATCTGGGCATCGAAATCGGGCAGCATCATGCCGCCGCCGACCATCACGGAGTAGTCGCTGGCCTTGCCACCGGGAAACTCCTCGCCATTCTTGCGGCCAACGAAGTCGATCACCAGACGGTCATCCTTTGCCGAGGCGCGGTCGGTCTCTTCGTAGGTGGTGCGCTGCTTGCGCAAAACCTCGAGGGTTTTGTCGACCTCGGCTTCGGTCACCGTCAGGGTCGGCTTTTCGATCTTTTCGCCGGAGATATCGGCTGGCGTGATCTCGGGATAGACCTCGAACACGGCGGTAAAACCCAATTGTCCGGGGCCGGCATCAGACTTCGGCTCGATGCGTGGATAGCCGGCAACGCGCAGTTTCTGTTCGCGCACTTTCTCGCCATAGGCTTTTTCCACCGCCGCACCAATCGCGTCCGAGCGCGCCTGGGGGCCATATTGCTGCGCAACCATTTTCATCGGCACTTTGCCCGGACGGAAACCCGCCATCTTCACGGTGCGCGACATCTGCTTCAGGCGCTGCCCGACATCCTTTTCGATCTCGGCCAGAACCACCGTCATCTCGATGCGCCGTTCCAGCGCGCTGCCGGTCTCGATTGCAGCATCCGTCGTTGCCATATCCGTCATCTTTGTATCCGTCATTGAAAAATTCGTTAAAAAATCCGCATCAGCACGCAAACCCGCGCAAGCCCGCGCAAACCCGCTCAACCCCGGCCAAACTCCTGCGTGCAGACGCTGGTGCCCAGGAAGGGACTCGAACCCCCACGCCTCGCGGCGCCAGAACCTAAATCTGGTGCGTCTACCAATTCCGCCACCTGGGCGCATGTCGCAAGCGGCCGGCGATGCAGACCCGCGCAACACGACGTGGATTGCGAATTTTACCTGCTTTCGCCATTTCTTTCCGGCTTGCGCCGAGCCCGCAGCGAGGAACCCGGACGCTCCATCCCGATGGAAAGCTGCATGCGCGGAAAGCTCTGTAGCTATACTCCTGCCGCATCATGGCCGTCGATCATTACGAAAACTTCCCCGTCGCCTCCGTTTTGCTGCCGGTGCGGTTGCGCGAGCCGGTGGCTGCGATCTACTGGTTCGCCCGCAACGCCGACGATTTCGCCGATGAAGGCGACCTGTCGCCCGACCAGCGGCATGCGCTACTGGCGGAATATCAGGCCGAACTCGACGCCATCGAACGCGACGAACCCACCCGGCATCCGGTATTCCTCCGCCTGCGGCCAGTGATCGCGCACTACCACTTGCCGCTACAACTGTTTCGCGACCTGCTGGATGCTTTCCAGCAGGATGTCGATAAGGACCGTTACCGCGACTTCGCCGAGCTGATGGACTACTGCCGCCGCTCGGCCGATCCGGTCGGTCGTCTGCTGCTGCACCTGTTCGGCCAGGCCACCGCGGAAAATCTGGTCCGTTCCGATGCCATCTGTTCCGCCCTGCAGTTGATCAACCACTGGCAGGATGTCGGCATCGACGCCGACAAGGGCGAAACCGGCCGGATCTACCTGCCGCAGGACGAGATGGCGCGCTTCGGCGTGCGCGATGAAGATGTTGTTCGCCGTATCACCAGCGCCGTCCCAGGGGATACCGCTTCGCATAACTTTCAAGACCTGCTGCGCTTCCAGGTCGAGCGCGCGCGCGCGCTGATGCTTTCGGGTGCCTCGCTGGGCTGGGACCTGCCGGGTCGCATCGGCCTCGAGATTCGCGCCATCGTCGCCGGAGGCCTGCGCATCCTGGATAAAATTGAGGCCGTCGATTACGATGTATTCAACTGGCGGCCAAAGCTCGAAGCCTTCGACTGGCCGCTGATCATGTGGCACTGCCTGGTTCGCCCCCTGGACAGCAACCGATAAATCGCCGTGACACCCGACGAATACTGCCAGCAGCGTGCCGCCGCAAGCGGCTCCAGCTTCTACTACAGCTTCCTCTTCCTCGAGCCGCGCCGGCGCCAGGCGATCACGGCGCTGTACGCCTTCTGTCGCGAAGTCGATGACGTGGTCGATGAATGCCCGGACGCCGGGCTGGCGCGCACCAAGCTGGACTGGTGGCGCGGCGAACTCGCCGCCCTGTACACGGGACGCCCCAGCCATCCGGTGACGCAGGCCCTCTTGGGATCGCTGAAGGAATTCCACTTGCCGCAGGAACAACTCCTGGAAATCATCGACGGCATGGAAATGGACCTCGACAACACGCGCTACGCCGACTTCAAGGCCCTTCACCTTTACTGCTACCGCGTCGCCAGCGTGGTCGGCCTGCTCGCCGCCGAGATCTTCGGCTATCGCGAGCGCCAGACGCTCAAGTACGCCCACGACCTGGGTCTCGCCTTCCAGCTCACCAACATCATCCGCGACGTCGGCGAAGACGCGCGCCGCGGCCGCATCTACCTGCCGCAGGACGAACTGGCGCGCTTCGGCGTCACCGAGGCCGACCTGCTCCATGCCAATTATTCGGACAACTTCAGCCGGCTGATGGCCTTCCAGGTCGAGCGTGCCCAGGCCACCTACCAGCAGGCGTTTGCCCAGCTTCCCGTCGCCGACCGCAAGGCGCAGCGCGCCGGCCTGGTCATGGCCGCGATCTACCGCGCCACGCTGAACGAAATCGTGCGCGACAGCTATCGCGTGCTGGATCAGCGCATTTCGCTGCCGCCGCTGCGCAAGCTTTGGCTGGCGGGCAAGACCTGGTTCCTGGCGTGAAGTTCGCCGTCATCGGCGCCGGCTATGCCGGCATGGCCGCCGCCGT
>JANMTA010000006.1:0-2153 GCA_031389965.1 Betaproteobacteria bacterium | reverse complement strand
TGATCGAACAGGCGCTGGGCGATCAGGTGCACCACGGCATGCTCGCCCGCGCCTTCGCGCTGCAACTGGCCGGCCACGCCCAGCAGGCGGCTGCCGAGCAGGAGTCGGCGCTGGCGACACGCCAGTTCATTGAACACCACGACGTTGGCGCAGCCGGTTTCGTCCTCCAGGGTAAGGAAGATGACGCCGCTGGCGGTGCCCGGCCGCTGCCGGCAGGTGACGAGGCCGGCGCAGCGCACCACAGCCCGGTTGCCGCATTCGCGCAGTTCCAGCGCCGACAGGTAGCGCTGCGCCGCCAGCCGCGCGCGCAGCAGCGCCAGCGGATGGCGGCCGAGCGTGAGGCCGAGGCTGCGATAGTCGGCGGCGATGTCTTCGCCTTCGCGCGGCGCGGCAAAACTCACGGACTCTTCGCGCAGCGCGACGCCGGCGAACAGGTCGCGCTGCAGCGGCAGCGCGGCCGCGGCCCAGGCCGCCTGGCGGCGATGCCCGGCGAGCTGCGCGAGCGCCCCGGCAGCGGCCAGCGCATCGAGATCGCCCTGGCCGAGTTCGGCGCGCCGCGCCAGGTCGGCAAGATCGACAAACGGCGCCCGCTTGCGCGCGGCGACAATGCGTTCCCCCGCCGCCGTGGCGAAGTGGCGTACCTGCTGCAGACCGAGGCGCACCGCAGCCAGGTCTTCCCCTTCCAGCGTGCATTCCCGATCGCTGCTCGCGACATCCACGGGCCGCACGTCCACGCCGTGGCGGCGCGCATCCTGCACCAGTTGCGCGGCGGAATAGAAGCCCATCGGCTGCGAGTTCAGCAGGCCGAGCAGGAAGGCCGCCGGCTCGTGGCGCTTGAGCCAGGCCGAGACATACACCAGCAGCGCGAAGCTCGCCGCGTGCGATTCGGGAAAGCCGTACTCGCCGAAGCCCTGGATCTGGCGGTAGAGCGCTTCGGCGAACTCGTCGGCATAACCGCGTTCGCGCATGCCGGCCAGCAAGCGGTCGCGGAAAGGTTCGAGGCCGCCCTTGCGTTTCCACGCCGCCATGGCGCGGCGCAACTGGTCGGCCTCGCCCGGCGTAAAACCGGCGGCGACGATGGCGATCTGCATCGCCTGCTCCTGGAAGATCGGCACGCCCAGGGTGCGTTCGAGCACGCCCTGCACCGCGTCCGACGGGTAGCTGACCGGCTCCAGGCCCTGCCGCCGCCTGAGATAGGGATGGACCATGTTGCCCTGGATCGGTCCGGGGCGCACCAGCGCCACTTCGATGACAAGGTCGTAGAAGCAGGCGGGGCGCAGGCGCGGCAGCATGGCCATCTGCGCGCGCGATTCGATCTGGAACACGCCGACCGTATCGGCGCGCGAAACCATGGCGTAGGTGGCGGCGTCCTCGGCCGGCACGTCACTCAACGCGAAGGGCCCGCCGTGGCGCCGCGCCACGGCGGCCAGCATGCGGCGGATGGCCGAGAGCATGCCCAGCGCCAGCACGTCGACCTTCATCAGTCCGAGCGCATCGATGTCGTCCTTGTCCCACTGGATCACGGTGCGCTCGGGCATCGCGGCGTTTTCCACCGGCACCAGGCGATCCAGCCGGCCGCGACTGATGACGAAACCGCCGACGTGCTGCGACAAGTGGCGCGGAAAACCAATCAGCATCTGCGCGATCGCCAGCCAGCGCTGCACGCCGGCAGCGGCCGGATCGAGCCCGGCTTCGAGGAAGCGCTGCGGCAGTTCCTCGCGCTTTTCCCACCAGGCCAGGTTGCCGGCCAGGCGGTCGATCGCGGCGAGCGGAAAGCCCAGCGCGCGCCCGGCATCGCGCAGCGCGCTGCGGGTGCGGTAGCTGATCACGGCGGCGGCCAGCGCGGCGCGTTCGCGGCCGTATTTGGCGTAGATGTACTGGATCACTTCCTCGCGCCGCTGGTGCTCGAAATCGACGTCGATGTCGGGCGGCTCGTTGCGTTCCTTCGAAACGAAGCGTTCGAACAGCATCGCGGCGCGCGCCGGATCGACCTCGGTGATGTTGAGCGCGTAGCACACCGCCGAGTTCGCCGCCGAGCCGCGTCCCTGGCAGAGGATGCCCTGCCCGCGCGCCCAGGCGACGATGTCATGCACGGTGAGGAAATACGGCGCGTAGGCCATCCCGGCGATCAGCCGCAATTCGTGTTCGACCTG
>JANMTA010000560.1:0-2604 GCA_031389965.1 Betaproteobacteria bacterium | reverse complement strand
CAGGTCGACGCCTTTCATCTGGGCCCGCGGCTGCGCCACTACCCCGGCGAGTCGGCGCCGCTGCTCGACGCCGCCGCGGCGCAGCGGCTGGCGGCGGGCGACGCGAAACGCCTGCGCGACATCGAGCGCTTCCGGATTTTTTCCGACGGCTTCCTGGTCCAGGATCGCATCCGCCCCGGCTTCGTCGGCGACGCGCGCTATGCCATGCAACCCACCGCGATCGCGCCGATCTGGGGCCTCGAGTGGCGCGGGCCAGGCGCGGCGACGGAATTCGTCAGCCGCCACGACTTCTCGCCCGCGCTGCGCCGCGATTTTTTGGATATGCTGCTGGGCCGCGACCTCGCCTCCCTGCCGCCCGCGATAAAGCCCTGATGCTCGCCTACATCATCCGCCGCCTGCTGTATGCCATCCCGATCCTGATCGGGGTGAACCTGCTCACCTTCGCCCTGTTCTTCGTGGTCAATACGCCGGACGACATGGCGCGCATGCAGTTGGGCGTCAAGCGCGTGACGCCCGAGGCGATCCAGAAGTGGAAAGCCGAGCGCGGCTACGACAAGCCGCTGGTATGGAACTCTGCGGCGGCGGGCGGAGCCAAGCTGACCGACACGATTTTCTTCAGCAAGTCGGTGCGCATGTTCGCCGCCGACTTCGGCCGCGCCGACGACGGCCGCGACATCGCGCGCGAGATTTCCACGCGCATGGGGCCGAGCCTGGCCATCGCCGTGCCGACCTTCGTCCTCGGCCTGTTCGTGGCGATTTCCTTCGCACTGCTGCTGGTGTTCTTCCGCGCCACGGCGCTGGATTTTTCGGGCGTGGTGCTGTGCGTGGCGATGATGTCGATCTCGGGCCTGTTTTATATCATCGGCGGCCAGTGGCTGGTGTCGAAAGTCTGGCATCTGGCGCCGATCTCGGGCTATAGCGGCGGCTTCGATGCCAGCAAGTTCCTGATCCTGCCGGTGATCATCGGCATCATCGGCGGCATCGGCAGCTCGACGCGCTGGTATCGCACCATCTTCCTCGAGGAAATCACCCGCGACTACGTGCGCACGGCGCGCGCCAAGGGCCTGCCCGAGCGCGTGGTGCTGTTCCGCCACGTGTTGCGCAATGCGCTGATTCCGATCCTGACCGGCGTCGTGGTGGTGATCCCGACCCTGTTCATGGGCAGCCTGCTGACCGAATCCTTCTTCGGCATTCCGGGCCTCGGCAGCTACACCATCGACGCCATCAACGCGCAGGACTTCGCCGTGGTGCGCTCGATGGTCTTCATCGGCTCGGTGCTCTACATCGTCGGCCTGCTGCTGACCGACATTTCCTACACGCTGGCCGATCCGCGGGTGCGGCTGCAATGAGCATCCAGTTCGTACTGCTCTGGTCGGATGCGCTGCTGTTCGTGCTGATCGCGGCCATCGTTGCGCTGACGCTCTGGGCGCGGCGCCAGGATGCCCTGCGCGCGGCCTGGGGCCGGGTCTTGAAGGACTCCATGGCGATGGCAGCGGCGACGGTGCTGGCGGCCTTCGTCGTGATCGGCCTGCTCGATTCGCTGCATTACCGGCCGCGGCTCGACGCCAAGCCCGGAGAACCGGTGCGCTACGCAGTCGAGGTGCACTCGGCGCTCGATGCGCTGCTCTCCGACCTGCGCCAGCGCAGCGAGAAGACTTACTCGGCGCCGCTGGCAACGCATTTGTTCGCCAAGGAAGCGCTGGAGAATTCCACGCAGCGCGAATTTCCGCGCCTCAAGCATGGCGGTGCGCACCTTGGCGCCGACCTGTCCAATCACGAATTCGACATCGCCCTGCGCGTTTCGCGCGGCTGTGCCGGCGGCGTAGTGGCCTGGCTGTTGCTGGCTGCACTGTGGGCTCGTGCGCGCCGCGTGGATTTCATGACAGTCGTAAAAGTCGGCGCCGGGGATACGGCGAAAGGCGCGGCGACCGGCGCAGTCTTCCTCACCCTGCTGGCCATCCTCCTGCTGCTCGGCATCGCGATTTCTCTGGGCGCCGGCTACCACGTCTTCGGCACCGACAAGGTGGGGCAGGACGTACTCTACCTTTCGCTGAAAAGCATCCGCACCGGCCTCCTGATCGGGACGCTCACCACGCTGGTGATGCTGCCGCTGGCGGTGCTGCTGGGCATTCTCGCCGGCTATGTCGGCGGTTGGGTCGACGATGTGATCCAGTATCTCTACACCACGCTCTCCTCGATCCCCGGCGTGCTGCTGATCGCCGCGGCGGTGCTGATGATGCAGGTCATCATCGACACCCACCCGGAGTGGTTCGCCACCTCGGCCGAGCGCGCCGACGCGCGGCTGCTGGCGCTCTGCCTGATCCTCGGCATGACCAGCTGGACCGGCGTCGCGCGCCTCTTGCGCGGCGAGACGCTGAAGCTGCGCGAACTGGAATTCGTCCAGGCCGCGCAGGCTTTCGGCGTCAGCCGCTTCGCCATCATGCGCCGCCATATCCTGCCCAACCTGATGCACATCGTGCTGATTGCGCTGGTGATGGACTTCTCCGGCCTGGTGCTGGCCGAGGCGGTGCTCTCCTACGTCGGCGTCGGCGTCGATCCGAGCACGATTTCCTTCGGCACCATGATCAACACGGCGCGCATGGA
>JANMTA010000525.1:0-5688 GCA_031389965.1 Betaproteobacteria bacterium | reverse complement strand
CCATCATCAGCGCAAAACCGAAGTCGGCGGTGGTTTCGGTCAGCACGTCGGGAGTGTTGGTGCCCAGCACGCCGCGCGCGGTCATGGCGTCGAGGTCAAAGTTGTTGTAGCCCACCGCCATGTTGGCGCAGATCTTGAGTTGCGGGCAGGCCGCCAGCAGCTCGGCGTCGATGCGCTCGCCGCCGGTCGTGAGGGCGCCCTGCTTGTCCCGCATTTTCTCGATCAACTGCGCCTGGGTCCAGGCGTCATCGGCCTGGTTCGATTCGACGTCAAAGTGCTCTTGCAGTCGGGCCATGATTTCAGGAAAGATGGCGCGGGTGACGAGGATTTTGGGGTGGCTCATGGGGGGGGTCTCTGGCAATGGGGCGGTTGAAGCGGGGCGTCAAAAAAAGGTCAGGGCGAGGCGGCAATGTCAAACACCTCGCGCAAGTGGGCCAGGTAGGGCGCATCGTCGCACATCGCTCTGGCGGGCGGGTCCGACAAATTGGCAACCGGCTGACCGTTGCAGCGCACCATCTTGATGACCGTTTGCAGCGCCACATGCGCCGGCGGGTCGCCCAGGTCATTGGTCAGGTCGGTCGCGATGCCGAAGCCCAGCTGACAGCGCCCGCGCAACTGCCGGTAGATCTCGATAACGCGCGCCACGCTCAGCGCTTTGCTGAAGACCAGGGTTTTGCTGCGCGGGTCGATCCGGTTGCGCCGGTAGTGCGCCAGCAGGTGCTGCGCCCAGGCGAGGGGGTCGCCACTGTCATGGCGCACGCCATCGAACAGCTTGCAGAAAAACAGGTCAAAGTCACGCAGGAAGGCGTTCATGCCATAGACATCGCTCAGGGCAATGCCGAGGTCGCCGCGGTATTCACGGCTCCACGCTTCAAAGGCAAAGTGCTGGCTGTCGCGCAGGCGCGGCGCGAGCGCCTGACAGGCTTGCAGGAACTCATGCGCCATGGTGCCCAGCGGCGTCAGGCCCAGTTTCATGGCGAGCAGCAGGTTGCTGGTGCCGGCCAACTGGCCCGCCCGTTCGGTGCCCGTGGCTTGGCCGCTGCCCAGGCCGCCCTGCAGTGTGCGCACCACCTCTTCTTGCCAGGCTGCGGACAAACGCCGACGCGTGCCGTAATCGGCAATTTTCAACTCGCCGAGCTCGGCCGTGCGCAGCTGGTCGATCTTGCGCTGCAGGCGTTGGCGCCCCACCGTCAGATCGGGGCGCTGTGGCGCGTGGCGGTAGTAGACCTCGTTGATGATCGCCAACACCGGAACCTCAAACAGAACGGTCTGCAGCCATGGGCCCTGAATCGTGATGTCCATCTCACCCGAGGGCAGTGCGCTGACTGAAATGTACTGCTCGTCGAGTTTAAAGAAGCGCAGGAAATCGACGAAGTCGACCTTGAGGAAACGCAGCGAGCGCAGATAGGCCAGTTCAGCGTACTGGAAATGCAGACCGCACAATGCCCGGATCTCGTCGCGGATCTCGCTCACATGCGCGCCCAACTGATGGCTTGCCTGAGCGCCGGCGGGGTCATTGCCCGGGTTGAGGCATCTGAATCTGTACTCGACCGGCACCGCCGGGAACTGATGCCGCACGAGCTGCATCAGGGTGAGTTTGTACAGGTCGGTATCAAGAAGACTGGTGATGATCATGCCGTGACTTTACCGTGTGCGCCGCCTTGGCAACAGAGTAACTACCCGACTATCCCGGTGCGCTCGCTCAGTCCAGCCAGTGCGTGAACTCTGCCACCGGCACCCGCGGCGTGTGAAAGCTATTGACTGCCTGGCTTGTATCGGCATAGCCCAGCGCCATGCCGCACACCAACATCTCGTCGGGTCCGGCGCCAATATGCGGCAGGATGATCTTGTTGAAGCTGTTCCACGCCTGTTGCGGACAGGTGTGCAGGCCGCGACCGCGCGCCGCCACCATGATGTTCTGCAGGAACGTGCCATAGTCAAGCAGCGATCCGCGCCCCATGCCGCGATCCACCGTGAACATCAGGCCGACCGGCGCGTCAAAAAACCGGTAATTGCGCTGGTGTTGCGCATGCATCTTGTCGCGCTCGCCTTTGGCAATGCCAAGCAGGCCATACAGTCCCCAGCCGTTCTCTCGTCGGCGCTCAAGGTAGGGGTCGAACCATTTTTCCGGATAGTAGTCGTACTCTTCCTGGTAGTCGGTGGCCAGCGCCGGGTTGGCGCGAATCGCATCGTGCACCGCACACACCTGGTCCACCAGCGCCGCCCGGCTGTCGCCCTGCAGGACGTACACCTTCCAGGGCTGGGCATTGGTGCCCGAGGGCGCCCGGCTGGCCACCTCCAGCAACTCGATGATGTCCTGACGCGCCACCGGCGTGGAGGTAAAGGCACGCACCGCCCTGCGCGAGGTGATGGCGTCGTCGACGACGGTGTGGGTCATTGCAGTGTCTCCAGAATTGATTTGAGTTTGGCTGGCAGAGGCACAGGGCGGCGGCTTGCCCGGTCCCCATCGACATGGACAAAGTGGCCCCTGGCCGCCGTGTCGAACCAGCTGTCATAGACGACATTGTTAATGGGTCCGTAGCCGTCGTTGTCCATCCAGCGCGTGCCGATGGTGCGAAACACGCGGTAGGCACTGCGTGGCACTGCTTGGGGCTTATCGGCTGTTGTTTCGCTCATGGGACCTGATTTTGCCAGTGCGACGACGCCCGCCACCATGCACCGGGACCGACCAGTCACCAGAGCGACCTCGCCCGCGCTGGCCGGCGCCTTTCTAGAATTTGCGGTCTAATATGTTGCGTCGCAACAAAAACCGCTTGCATCGAAGCGGGATAACCCTATAATTCGCTCCATGCTGCACTGCAACATGTACCAAGCGGAGGCTGGGTTACGGCGCAGATACTGTTTCATTACCTCAGTTTTATTGGAGAAATTAATATGTTGACCGTCGAACAAGTCATGGCTTCACAAAAAGCAAGCGTCGAGACCCTGCTGGGTCTGACTTCCAAAGCCTTCGAAGGCGTTGAGAAAATCGTTGAACTCAACCTGACAGCGTCCAAAGCCGCTCTGGCCGAGTCAGCTGAGCACGCCAAGGCGATGCTGAGCGTGAAAGACGCACAGGAATTGATGGCCCTGCAATCCGGCCTGCTCCAGCCCCTGGCTGAGAAGACCGCCGCTTACAACCGTCACCTGTATGACATCGCCACCGGCTCCACCGCCGAATTCAGCAAGGCTTTCGAAGGCCAGGCCGCTGAAGCCCAACAGAAATTCATGGGCTTGGTGGACAACGCCGCCAAGAACGCACCGGCCGGTTCCGAAACCGCTGTTGCCGTCATGAAGAGCGCCGTGGCTGCTGCCAACAACGCGCTGGAATCGGTGCAAAAGGCAGTGAAGCAAGCGACCGACGTGGCTGAAGCCAATTTCAACGCCGTTGCCGCAACCGCCGTTGATGCAGCCAAGCCAGTCAGCAAAAAGCGTTAATTGATAACACTGGGTTGTCGTAACGCAGAGACAAATAGCTTTTTTTGAGCAGGGTCTCTGGCAAATCAGGGAAAACCCTGTGATACTGCAACTCAGATGGATTTTTTAGAAACGTGTAGTTTCTACCGGTTGTCTCCTCGGGTCCTTTCGAAACCTACAGGTTCAGGGATCCCTTAAGGGCTGGTCGCAAGACCAGCCCTTTTTTTTGTGTCAGCTCTAAAAAGCGTTACCCCTGCTGGATGCGGCGCAGCAGCGTGGCAGTACGGCAGGGCCAGCCGACGCGGCCGAACCAGGCGCCGCCCGCGATGGCACCCGCTATCACCACTCCATAGACCACCAGTGCAAGGCCTTGCGCCATGAACACCTGCGCCAGTCCACCGCCCCACAGAATGGCGAGCCAGCCGCCGATGGCTGCCACTGCAAGACGAGCCACGTTGCCAATGACCGGCCACAACAGGCGCCCTGCCCCCTGGGAGGCAAAGTACAGCACCAACCCGACGCCGAAAAAGCCATAGAGCGGGCCGACCGCACGCAGGTAGAGCGTTCCGGCGTCGAGCATGGCGGGGTCAGTGTTGAACAAAGACAGCCAGGCGCGCGGGAAGGCAGCAGCCGTCAGGCCAATCGCCTCGGTCAGCCCGAACACCATGGCAGCGCCGATCCAGGTGGCCCGCAAGGCGCGCTCGCGCTGGCCCGCGCCGATGCAGGTGCCGACCATCGCGACCAGCGGCGCGCCAAAACCGAACACCAGCGGCACCAGCAAATATTCAAGACGCGATGCCGTGCCGTAGCCGGCAATGGCGGCGGGCCCGAAGCCGCCGGCCAGCGCGGTGGCGACGCCGATCGACAGATTGGTGGCAACGGTCGAGATTGAACCCAGCAGTCCGATGCGCAGGATGTCCCGAAACAGGGGCCAACGCAGCTTGACGTTGGTGAGCGATGGTTTGAGCAGGCTGTGCTGCGAGCCCAGGTAAAACGCGAGCGCCAGCGTGCCAAGCAGGTAATACAGCAGCAGCGCGATGGCGCCGCCCGCAATACCCAGCGCCGGCAGCGGGCCCCAACCGAAGATCAGCAGCGGCGACAGCGGCACCATAACCAACACGCCCGCCACCGTCACCTTGGCCGGCATAGCCATGTTGCCGGTTCCGCGAATCACGGCGGCGAGCGAGTTGAACAACCACACCAGCAGCGCACCGGCAAATACCCAGTTAGAGTAAGTGAGAGCGGCCTCCAGCGAGGCGCCCGTGCCCCCCATGTGTGTATAGAGCCAGCGGCCGCCCAGCAGCAGTGAAAGCGAAAACAGCAGGGCAAAGCCCAGCGCGATCACCAGCGCATGCAGCACCAACGCGTCGGCATCCTGGCGCCGCCCGGCCCCGAGCGCGCGGGCAATCGCCGAGGCGATGCCGCCGCCCATGGCCCCGGCCGAGGTCATCTGCATCAGCATCACGATCGGAAACACCAGCGCCATGCCGGCCAGCGCGTCGGTGCCGAGCTTGCCCACAAAATAGGTTTCTATCAGGCCGACGGCCGCCTGCGCCACCATCACCAGCACGTTGGGAGCGGCCAGGCGCAGCAGCGTGCGACCAATCGGCGCTTCCAGCAAAAGGCGGGTGCGCGGGTCTACGCTGTTCATATTGCCGGCGTCAAGCTGGCGCCTGCGCGCTACGTGCCAGGCGCGCTTCGCGGATTGGCAGGTTCACCAGCGCGGCACCGGCCGCCAGCACGATGTCTAGGTACCAGACCCAGTCGTAGCTGCCGGTGGCTTGAAACACGTAACCGCCGAGGAAAGCACCGAAAAAACCACCGATCTGGTGCGCCAGCATCACGATGCCGAACAGCATGGCCATATTGGCCGTGCCGAACATCTTGGCCACCAGTCCGGCGGTAGGCGGCACGGTCGAGAGAAAGGTCACGCCCATGACGGCGGCAAAGACCAGCATCACGGCCGGTGTTTTCGGCGCCAGCAGAAACACCAGTACCGCCAGCCCGCGCGTCGCGTACAGCAGGGCCAGCAGCGACTTCATGCGCCAGCGCCCCACCGCCCAGCCCATCGCCAGGCTGCCGATGATGTTGAACAGACCTATCATCGCCAGCGCCCAGCCGCCGATTTCGGGCGGCAAGCCACAGGCGGCGACCACGCCCGGCAGGTGGGTTGCCAGGAAAGCGACGTGGAATCCGCACACCAGGAAGCCCAGACTCAGGTAGCGGTAACTGGGTGTGGCGAGCGCTTGTGCTATGGCCTGGCGGGCACTG
>JANMTA010000464.1:0-2359 GCA_031389965.1 Betaproteobacteria bacterium | reverse complement strand
GTGACCACATAGTCGATCAGGCGCTGGTCGAAATCTTCGCCGCCGAGGAAGGTGTCGCCGTTGGTCGACAGCACTTCGAACTGGTGCTCGCCGTCGAGTTCGGCGATTTCGATGATGGAGATGTCAAAGGTGCCGCCGCCGAGGTCATACACGGCGATCTTGCGGTCGCCTTCCTGCTTGTCCATGCCGAAAGCCAGCGCGGCCGCGGTCGGTTCGTTGATGATGCGCTTGACGTCGAGGCCGGCGATGCGTCCGGCGTCCTTGGTCGCCTGGCGCTGGCTGTCGTTGAAGTAGGCGGGCACGGTGATCACGGCCTCGGTGACTTCCTCGCCGAGGTAGTCTTCGGCGGTCTTCTTCATCTTGCGCAGGACTTCGGCGGAGACTTGCGGCGGCGCCATCTTGTTGCCGCGGGCTTCGACCCAGGCATCGCCGTTGTCGGCCTTGACGATCTTGAAGGGCATCATGTCGATGTCCTTCTGTACTTCTTTTTCCTCGAAGCGGCGGCCGATCAGGCGCTTGACCGCGAACAGGGTGTTCTTGGCGTTGGTCACGGCCTGGCGCTTGGCCGAGGCGCCACAGAGGATCTCGCCGTCTTCCGCATAGGCGACGATGGACGGCGTGGTGCGCGCGCCTTCCGCGTTTTCGATGACCTTGGGCTTGCCGCCTTCCATGATGGCGACGCAGCTGTTGGTGGTGCCGAGGTCGATGCCGATGATCTTGCCCATGATTTTTCCTTTAAAAATGTTGCTCGCCGGGAATGTCCCGCAGCGAATCTCTATGCCTGATATGGGGGTATTGCGTGCAGCTTCAAGCCTTGGCCTTCGAAACCACCACCAGCGCCGGGCGGATCACGCGGCCGTGCAGGGCGTAGCCCTTCTGCAGCACACTGAGCACGGTGTTGGCTTCGCTCGCGTCATCCGGCGCCTCGATCTGGCTGATGGCCTGATGCTGGTGCGGATCGAACTTCTGGCCGAGCGGGTTGATCTCGGCCAGGCCGGACTTGTCGAAGGCCGCAATCAACTGGCGCAGGGTCAGTTCGACGCCCTCCTTGAGATGTTCGGCACTCTGGTTATCGCTGGCCAGCGCGGCTTCGAGGCTGTCCTTGACCGCCAGCAACTCACCCGAGAATTTCTCGACGGCGAACTTGCCGGCCTTGCCGATGTCTTCCTGGGCGCGGCGGCGGATATTTTCGCCTTCGGCCTTGGCGCGCAGCCAGGCGTCGTGGTGCTCGGCGGCCTTGAGTTCGGCGGCCTTGAGCAGGTCTTCGAGGCTGGGCATCACCGTGGTTTCGGTCTCCGGATCAGGAGTCGGCGCTGGCGACACGGCGGCTTCGGACAAGGCTTCGCTGTTCGGGGTGGGACTGGTATTTTCCTGCATGGGTCGGGCTCCTGAAGAAACCCGGCGCAGATGAGGGTGAATCAGCGGGTTTCAAGTCCTGGCCCGAACAATTATTTGGGTGACGAGTTTCATGCCTGGCTGCGAACCCAGCGCATCAGGCTGTTGGCGTCCATCGCCCCCGCCTGTCGCGCAACTTCGCGGCCGTTGCGGAACAGGGCCAGCGTCGGTATGGAGCGGATGTCGAAGCGCGCCGCGAGCTGTTGTTCTGCTTCAGTGTTGACCTTGGCCAGACGGAACTCCGGCTCGAGCTGTTTCGCCGCCTGGGCAAAGGCCGGCGCCATGCTGCGGCAGGGACCGCACCAGGGTGCCCAGAAATCGACCAGCAGCGGAATATCGGAGCGCCCGGCGTGGATATCGAAGTTGGCGGCTCCGAGTTCCACTGGCTCGCCGGCGAACAGGCGCGCCTTGCACTTGCCACAGGTGCCGCCATCGGCCAGGCGGTCGGCGGGAAGCCGGTTGGCAGCATTGCAGTGGGGACAGACGACGATCATCCGTAGCGGCGAGGTCAGCGTCATTTGCTGGCCCGCCCGCTACGCATCCACAGCGAAGCGGGCAGGGTTCTTTCCTGCCCCTTCTTGCTGTGCAGGGGATTCATCAGGGGTGCGGACATTGGGTTCTCCATATATCAGTACACTCTGATGTATGGTCTGCCCACGCAAATTCAAGCCGTTGCTTCGCGCGGCGGATCTCGGGGACCGGTTTCGCATGCGGCGATCAGGCTGCCAGACGCCGTCTGCCATAGCTTGCGAGCGGTCGGGAGATCGGTTAGCCTCGCCCGGGTGAATATCCCCTTGGTACTATTGGCGCGGCATTGGTCGACGGGGGCATCCGTTGCTTAACCGAATCAGGTACCGGATTCTCCTGGTGGTGGGTATCGCCACCACATTGGGACTGGTTGCGACGGTTGGCTTCTTCAGCTGGCATCAGGAGCAGACGCTGCTGAAGCAGAACGAGTTTTCCG
>JANMTA010000448.1:0-3701 GCA_031389965.1 Betaproteobacteria bacterium | reverse complement strand
ATTCATGCCAGCCACCCCTCCTCCTACAGCCGAACCAAGCACAGAACTGAGCCGCATCGCACGGCCATTGCGCCTTTCCGAAGAGGTTTCCGGTGATCTGTTGCGCCGTATCGCGCGCGGGGAACTCAAGCCCGGCGATCGCCTGCCGACGGAAAAGGCGCTCGGTGAAGCCTTCGGAGTCAGCCGCGCCGTGGTGCGAGAAGCCATCGCCCGGCTCAAGGCCGACGGCCTGATCGAAACCCGTCAGGGCTCGGGTGCCTTTGTCGTCGAGGCGCCGAAAACCATCAACCTGCGCTTCTGGCAAGGTGCCGGACCGGAACTCGACGAACTGCGCGACATCTTCGAACTGCGCGCCATGGTCGAAGGCGCGGTCGCCGAACTCGCCGCACAGCGTCGCGACATGAAGGACATCAAAGCCATGGCCGAGCACCTGCAGGCAATGGACCAGGCGCTGGCCGAAGGTCGCGACGGCACCGAAGCCGATGACAATTTCCACATTGCAATGGCCAAGGCGACACACAACTCCTACATCGGCCGACTGGTCGAATTCCTCGGCCGCCATTTTTCCGATTCGCGCAAGCTGTCATGGCACGGCACCCGCAGGGAGCTAGCGCACCCGCAAGAGGCTCAGCGCGAGCATCGCGCGCTGTTTGAGGCGATCTCCCGCGGCCACGCCGAAGCCGCGCGGCGTTGCGCGCAGGATCACCTGCGCGGCACCGCCGGACGCTTCGGCATCAAGCTGGCGTTCGACCTCGAGCGAAAACCACCAGCCGCCGTAGCCAATGCCCGCAGCAGACGCTAAACTACCCACCACCCCTACCGCCGTCCAAAACACTCATGCTCGACATCTCTACTGCCGCATTCTGGATTGCGGTACTGCAAATCATCCTGATCGACATCCTGCTCGGCGGCGATAATGCCGTAGTCATTGCGCTGGCCTGCCGCAAGCTACCGCCCGAGCAACGCAAGAAAGGCATTTTCTGGGGCGTGATGGGCGCCATCGGCCTGCGCATCGTCCTCATCTTTTTCGCCCTGCAACTGCTGGCCGTGCCCTGGCTCAAGATCGTCGGCGCGCTGCTGCTGTTCTGGATCGGCGTCAAGCTGCTGCTGCCGGAAGACGGCGGCCACAGTGACGTGGCCGCCCCAAGCTCACTCGCCGGCGCGATCAAGACCATCATCGTCGCCGACGCGGTGATGAGCCTTGACAACGTCATCGCCGTGGCGGGCGCCGCCAATGGCAGCATGTTGCTGGTGACCTTCGGCATCCTGGTCTCGATCCCGATCGTGGTCTGGGGTAGCCAGCTGGTGCTGAAGCTGATGGATCGCTATCCGATCGTGATCACCGCGGGCGGCGCCCTGCTGGGCTGGATCGGCGGCGGCATGATCGTCACCGACCCGGCGCTGCCGCCCGGACTGCTGGCCGGCATCCCCTACGTCACGACGCTTGCGGCGATGGCCGGCGCCTTACTGGTGATCGCCATCGGCAAATGGCTGTCGCTGCGCAGGACACCGCGCGCAGCCGTCGAACTCACCGCCAACGATTCCACGAAAGGTTGAACATGACGCAAAAATGGCTGGTGCCGATCGACGGCTCGGAGATCGCGCTGCGCTCGATCGCCTGGATCATCAGGCACGCCGCGGCATGGCGCGAGGCCCCGCACATCCACCTGATCAACGTACAGGTGACGCTGTCCAACGATATCGGCCGCTTCATCAACGCCGGCACGCTGCGCGAGTTTCATCTCGAAACCGGTATGGCGGCACTCGCCCCGGCGCGCGACCAGCTCACCGCGGCCGGCCTGGCCCCCGAACTGCACGTGCTGGTGGGCGACCCCGCAGCGGCCATCACGGAATTTGCCGACAGCCATGCCTGCAGCCAGATACTGATCGGCACCCACGGCAACAGCGGCCTCACCGGCACCGTGCTCGGGTCCGTGGCGATGAAGGTGGTCCACCTCGCCAAGGTACCCGTGCTGCTGATCAGCTGAGATACTTGCCACTGTAGTGCCGGCGCCGACTTTTCTGGTAAAAGGGTAAAAGGGGCCACCCATTAGCCGGCCCGTGTCAAGCGGGTAAACGATTTCATGGCGCAGGCTGCATCGGGAAAAGGGGCCAGGCTCGCTTTATTTTATCTAGTATATTCCGCCCCATGCCCCGCCGCCCCCGCGTCCATCTCGCCGACATCCCACTGCACATCGTGCAACGCGGCCACAACCGCGATGCCTGCTTCTTTGCCGAGGATGACTACCACGCCTACCGCTATTGGCTCGGAGAAGCGCTGAAATCCAGCGGCTGCCTGCTGCACGCCTATGTGCAGATGACCAACCATGTGCATCTGCTGTTGACGCCCCCCGCACCCGACGCCGTATCGCAACTGGTGATCTCGCTGGGCCGGCGCTATGTGCAATACATCAACAAGACCTACCGCCGCACCGGCACCCTGTGGGACAGTCGCTACAAGTCCTCGCTGGTGCAAGCCGACGCCTACCTGCTGCTGTGCCAGCGCTACATCGAACTCAACCCGGTGCGCGCCGCGATGGTCGATGACCCGGCGCACTATCGCTGGAGCAGCTATCGGGCGAACGGGCTGGGGCAGGCCGACCCGTTGCTGACGCCGCATCAAGTGTATGCCGGCCTGGGTCGGGGCGAAGCCGCCCGGCTGGCGGCCTACCGGGCGTTGTTCCGCGCGGAACTCGACGCCGAAGCGATCGGCGATATCCGCATGGCGCTGAATCAGGGACAGCCGCTCGGGAATTCGAGGTTTCTCAACAGCATCGAACGGGCGACTGGTCAGCGCCGCGAGGTCAAACCGCGCGGGCGGCCTAGAAAGCCGACGACAGAGCAGGCAGGATCGCAAGAGCAATTGCAATTGGAGATGAAGGTTTAGGCCGCCCCTCCGGCCTTGGGGGAATTGACGGCCAGACCGAATGCCAGTACGGTTCGCCATGCAGATGGTATTCGGAAAGTCGGCACTGACGGGACGGCGCGGGGGAGAAGCGAAATGGGAAATTCGGATGCCCGGCGACATGGCGCCGGGCTGGCGGTACTGCTGGCGGCGGGATCGGTTGGGGCGGGGGATTTAAATTCGAGCCTGGCCCCTTTTAATTTAATTGCGGCGGAACGGGTGGCTGATGTAACTGCCACCCCGCCCAATTGGATCGGTGACGACAAGGGCCTTCTAGGGGAAATCCAACGCAAGCTCAAGTTACCTGAGCAAATCATCAAATCGTTCTATAGCTACGAGCCAAATGGTCCACTTGGTATGCCAAGATTGACCACAAGCTATCCCGTTGATTACGCCTTTGTTCCTGAGGTCAGAAACAAGCGTGTTTTGATTCCTCAGTCAGTTGGATTTGCTCAGCTTGCATGCTCACGTCTGGATCTTGAGGCCAAGCAAGCCGGTGCCTGGGGGCCGGAATGTAAAATCAAGAAGTTTCTGAAATTGCCCGAAGGTAAGTTGATCAAGGCGACCGAGCCCTATGCGCGCGAAGGGGATTACCTCTACACCCCGCCGAGGATCGGTACCGATACTGCGCGATTTATTCTGGAGAACGGTGCTGGAAAACAGGTTGAGGTGATCTTCAAGATCACCGCCACCAGCTATAAGACAGGCAGCCTCGAACAAGATGAGCAGTAAAAGCAGTAAAAGGGGCCAGGCTCGCTTAATTATTTGATCTGCTACACCCCGCCCCCTGCCTCGC
>JANMTA010000359.1:0-7332 GCA_031389965.1 Betaproteobacteria bacterium | reverse complement strand
ACGTTGGCACCAACAAAGCCGTGACCGTCACCGGCAACACCCTCGGCGGTACCGATGCGGGCAACTACACCCTGGTCCAGCAAGCCGGTTTGACGGCGAACATCAGCCCAGCCAATCTGGTGGTCAGCGGCCTGGCTGCCTTGAACAAGACCTACGACGCACTGCTCAGCGCCACCTTGACCGGTGCGGCGGCTGTCACCGCCCTGGGAAGTGATAGCGTCACTTTGGGCGGCACGGCAACAGGCGTGTTTGCCGACAAGAACGTTGGCGCCGGCAAAGCCGTGACCGTCACCGGCAACACCCTCGGCGGTACCGATGCGGGCAACTACACTCTGATCCAGCAAGCGGGTTTGACGGCGGACATTGCCAGACCCTCCATCACCGCCGTCACCGGCATCACCGCCGCCAACAAGACCTACGACGGCAACACCAGCGCCGCCCTGACCACCACCGGCGCGGGCTTTCCCGGCATGGTCAGCGGCGACAACTTGACCGTGGCCACTGCCACCGGCGCCTTCATTGACCCGAACGTTGGCCTCGGCAAGACCGTGAACATCACGGGCATTGCCCTAGACGGCACGGATGCGGACAACTACACCCTGAGCAGCACCATCGCCAGCACCACGGCGGACATCATCGCCGCCGTCACCGGCATCACTCGGAATACGGCCAATGAAGCCGCCATTGCCACCGCCCAGCAATTGGACAACAACTCAGCCGGATCCGGCACGTTCAGCGGTTCCTCGGACGGTGACAACGCTGGCGGTCAGACCGGCAACGTCGGCTTGGTGGCCGTTGTGGGCGGCGGCATCCTCTTGCCGGCAGGTGTGCCAGATGACGAAGAACTGCGTCGCCGTTAGAGAGGCCGCTGATGCCACCCCAGCCCCACGCGCCCTCACTGATGCATTCGATAAAGCCACTATGAAATCTGCACATCGTTTCCTCGCTCGCCCGCTGGCGCTGGCACTTTCCGCCGCCTTGTGCGTGGCTTTTGGCTCCGCCTACGCGCAAC
The DNA here is from genome assembly GCA_031389965.1 of Betaproteobacteria bacterium. GTDB lineage: Bacteria > Pseudomonadota > Gammaproteobacteria > Burkholderiales > Rhodocyclaceae > Sulfuritalea. Next base: position 6,320 of record JANMTA010000359.1, on the reverse strand, counting down.
AGCAACCCGACGCCGGCCAAACCCTGCAACAACTCAGCCCGCGCGAGATTGCCCCCAGCCGCCCCGGCCCCGTGATCGAACTGCCCGCCGCCTTGCCCGATACGGCCTTGCCGGGCGGTGCCACCGTCACCGTCTCTACCCTGCGCTTTACCGGCAACACCGTGCTGGCAAGCGGTGCCCTGCTGGCTGTTCTTGGCGATGTCACCGGCAAATCCTACGACCTCGCCGGCCTCAAGGCGCTGGCCAATCGTGTGGCAGACGCCTACCGGGCCGCCGGCTACCCCTTTGCCCGCGCTTATCTGCCGGAGCAGAAGCTGGGCAATGGTGAACTGGTGATTGCCATCGTCGAAGGCCGTTACGGCAAGATCGACGGCGGGCGGGCGCAAGCCTGGTTCTCCGAGCTTGCCCCCGGCGCCGTGATCGAAAGTCAATCGCTTGAGCGCACCACGCTCATCCTGTCCGACCAACCCGGCATCAAGATCGCCCCGCTCATGCGCCCCGGCCAGGAGCCCGGCGCCGGCGACCTCGTCATCAACGCCCAGCGCACCCTCGGCTTTGCTGGCGATGTCAGCGTAGACAACCACGGTAACCGCTATACCGGCAGCCATCGTGCCGCCGCCAACCTGCGCTTTGATAGCCCCTTCATGTGGGGCGACCAGCTCACCGCCCGCGTGCTCGCTTCCGACGACAAGCAGTGGCTGGGCAGCCTGGGCTACAGCGCACCGCTGGGCGCCACCGGCCTGCGTGGCCAGGTGGGCTACAGCCACACCGCCTACGAACTGGGCAAGGACTTCAGCAACCTCGATGCCACCGGCACCGCCAAAACCACCAGCGCCGGGCTTTCCTACCCGATCTTGCGCTCGCAGCAGGCCAACCTGAATGTTTCCGGCCTCTACCAGCACAAGGCGCTCAACGACAAGAACGGTCTGGCCGCCAGCGATGACAGCAAGAAAAGCGACAACCTGACCCTGTCCCTGGGATTCGACCGCCGCGACAGCCTGGGCGGCGGTGGTATCACTTACGGGGCGCTGGCCTACACCACGGGCCGGCTCAGGCTCGATGCCGGCCTGGAAGGCCCCGACCGCACCAGCGGCCAGAACACACGCGGCGGCTTCGACAAGTGGAACCTTGATCTGGCCCGGCTGCAAGCCACCGGCGTAACAAACCTGACCCTGTTTGGCCGCCTTTCTGCCCAATGGGCGGGCAAGAATCTGGATTCGTCCGAGGGTTACAGCTTGGGCGGGGCCAGCGGTATTCGCGCCTATCCGCTAGGCGAGGGCACGGGCGATGAGGGCTGGTTCGCGCAGATCGAAGCGCGTTACCAAATCGGCAGCTTCGCGCCCTATCTCTTCCACGACACGGGCAACGTGACCTACAACGCCCAAAACGCGCAACTCACCGCCCCGGCCACGCCCAACAGCCGCGCTTTGGCGGGCAGCGGTTTCGGTGTGCGTTACAACGAAGGCAAGCTAAGCGTGGATGCAGCGCTGGCCTGGCGCAATCGCGGCGGCGCGCCCACCTCGGATACGCGTGACGACAGGCCACGGGCGTGGGTGGTGGCGAAATACACGTTCTGAAATTCATGGGCCAGGTGCGCCCGCAACTGGTGCAGGCCATCTCTCGGCAACGCCTGCAGCAGCAAGTGCAACAGCTCAGGGTGGCAGCCAAGATAGAGTGAGCCGCGCGCCGATCATCGATGATGCCAAGCCGATTCTCGAACCGGGATCTGACGCCAAGTTGAGGCGTACTCCAACCGGACAGGCTCAACCGAAAAGCTCGCTGTGCGAGCCAAGCCGCGCCAGCCTGAGGGTGTCGGCATTCGACTTGCGATAGATCAGCAGCAGGTCGGGCTTGATGTGGCACTCACGGTAGCCTGCCCAATCGCCGCTCAGGTCATGGTCGCGGTATTTTGCATCGAGCGGCTGGTCGCTCGCCAGTGCCACGAGAACGGGCTTCAGCTCGCTATCGAGCGTGGCCCGGTGCTGCCCCTTGGCTTCGCGCTTGTAATCGCGTGAAGGATGCCTGTCAGTATAGCAACAGCAATATGTCGGACACCAGCGGCATCTTCAACGTGACCCACTTGTTTCGAGTGGCTGCTTTGTGGAATATTTGTCAGTGACCGCTCCTGGCCGGGACTTGCCCGTGATGTCGAGAACCGGAACGACCCTTATCGCTGCTTTGCTGCCGCTGACTGAGAAACCCCGACCGGCAGCAACGGGCACAGACCGCAAGCGCTCGGCACCAGAACGCGCCGCGAGGGTGGCGGCAGGGCGGCCTTCATGGCTGCGAAGCCGTCGTGCTGTTCGACCTTGATGCGCCGACAAGGCTTCTGTCAAAAGTCGGCGCTGACGGTATGGCGGCTCACCTGAATCGTGCTTGCCACAGGGTGCCGATAGGTACGGCCCATAGCCCGGGTCCGAAGGGCAGGGTGGCGTCGCCGTCGTAGAGGAGGATGCCGGTGGCAAAGCGATCCGGGGCCAGCGTGGCCAGTTGGCGCAATCCGGCAAAGTCCGCGCCGTTGATGCTGGCCGCCGCCTTGACCTCGATGCCGACGATCCTGCCTTGTGCATCTTCCAGCACGAAGTCGACTTCGCGTTGGCTCTTGTCACGATAGAAGCACAGTGTGTAACGGCGGTCCGACCAGGTACAGAACTTGAGCAGTTCGCCGAAGACGAAGCTTTCCAGCAGTTGGCCGTAGCGGATGCGATGGTGGATCGGCGAGATGTCTGCGACTTCGAGCAGCGCGGCAAGCAGCCCGGAATCGATGAACTGGAGTTTGGGCGTCTTGATCAGCCGGCCGAGGCGGTTGGTCGACCAGACGGGAACGCGCTGCATCAGGAACATCTGCTCGAACACGGCCAGATACTTGCCGACCGTTTTGTGGTCGAGGCCGATCTGGCCACCGAGTTGCGAGAAGTTGCACAACTGGCCGGACACGTGTGCCAGCATCGCCAGCAGGCGCGGCAGGTGTTCGAGTTTGTCGAGACGCGCCAGGTCGCGGATGTCACGCCGGATCAGCATGTCGATGTACTGGCGCGCCCACGCCTGGCGGCGCCGCGGCGTGGCGCGGGCCAGTGCTTCCGGATACCCGCCGCGCAGGACTCGCGCGGCAACGTCGTCGCGGCCCGCAGCCGGATGCGGAATGCGCCCGAGGAAGACTTGGTCCACCCAGTCGCGGCAGCCTGTTGGTCCCGCCATTTCGCTCTGTGCCAGGGGCAGCAGCACCTGGTTTTCGATGCGTCCGGCAAGTGAGTCCGCCACCAGCGGCAGTGTCATGAGATTGGCGGACCCGGTTAGAAGGAAGCGCCCCGGTCGCCGGTCGGCATCCACCGACTGCTTGATGGCCAGCAGCAGCCCGGGTGCGCGCTGGATTTCGTCGATGACTGCGGTGTCGGTGCTGCGGATCAGCCCGACCGGGTCGTCCCTTGCCGCCAGCAGCGTCGGCTCGTTATCGAGGGTGAGAAAATCGCGCCCGGCGGCAAGTTGCCGCGCGAGGGTGGTCTTGCCGGACTGGCGTGGGCCGCTGATCAGCACCACTGGTGTGTCGGCCAGCGCCTCCTCGACACGCGGCGCGAGAAAACGCGGGAACAGTTCAGGGGCTGAAGTGGCTTGGAGCATGGCCGCGAGCGTTCATTCCAATCGGGATTATTAGCTTGTCCAATTGGGAAGATACTATCGACGATTGGGGACGGAAGCAAGCGTGATCGCTTCGCGCCGATTCGCCGCCGTGTCATCCGCAACCTGCACTTGCCATCCCACCTTCTCGTCCAGCGTCAGCACTTGCGTCAGCCAGGGCAGGGATTCCTCCAGCGCCGCCTTCAGCGGCCACGGCGGATTGATGACGAACATCGCGCTGCCGTGCATGCCATGCCCCTTGGTGGCGGGGCCGCGCACGCTGAGGCTGGCATAGAGCCAGTCGGCGGGCAGCTTCTTCAGCTTTTCGGGCAGGGCGCGCGCTTCGATGGTGGGCAGGAAGGGTAGCCAGACCAGATAGGTACCGGTGGCGAAACGTTTCAGTCCATCCTTGATGGCGGCGACGACCTTCAGGTAGTCGCTCTTGATTTCATAGGAGGGATCGATCAGCACCAGGCCGCGCCGCGAGGGCGGTGGCAGGGCCGCCTTCATGACTTCGAAGCCGTCGTGCTGTTCGACCTTGATGCGGCGCCCGGTGTCGCGGAATTCCCTGCGCAGGAGGGCGAAGTCGGTCGAGTGCAGTTCGCAGAAACGCAATGTGTCGATCTCGCGGGCGAAGTGCGCGGCAAGCCAGGGCGAGCCGGGGTAACGGCGCAGTTTCAGTCCGCCGCTGCAGGTCTGCAGCGCATTCATGTAGGGCTTCATCGGCGCCGGCAGGTCGATGCGGTTCCACAGCCGGGCGATGCCGTCGAGGTATTCGCCGGTCTTCTTCGCCTGTTCCGAGTCGATCGCGTAATGGCCGGCGCCGGCGTGCGTGTCGAGCACGAGATACGGCTTGTCCTTGGCGTTCATGTGCTCAAGGCACAGCGTCAGGACGAAATGCTTGAGGATGTCGGCGTGGTTGCCGGCGTGGAAGGCGTGGCGATAGCTGAGCATGGGGGCGGGATAGAATCTGAAGCTATGAATGATACGCAGGGTATCCGGGTTTCCAAACTGCTGGCGGAGCGCGGTTTGTGTTCGCGTCGCGAGGCGGATGGCTATATCGAGCGCGGTCTGGTGTTCGTCGATGGCCAGCGGGTCACGCAACTGGGTACCCGGGCGGCTGCCGACGCGGTAATTACCCTGGCGCCCGAGGCGCGCGCGACACAGGCGCGGCAGGCCACGATCCTGCTGCACAAGCCGATGGGTTATGTGTCCGCTCAGGCCGAAGACGGGCACCAGCCGGCGGTGAGCCTGATCTCGCCGAAAACCCAGATGGCCGGCGACCATCAGCGCTTTCAGCTCTCGCATTTGAAAGGACTGGCGCCGGCAGGGCGGCTCGACATCGATTCCACCGGGCTGCTGGTCCTGACCCAGGACGGCCGCGTGGCACGGCAACTGATCGGCGACGATTCGAAGGTGGAGAAGGAATACCTGGTACGGGTCGAAGGCGCACTTGACGCGCGCGGCCTGGCACTGCTCAACCATGGCCTGGAACTGGACGGCAAGCAACTGCGTCCGGCCAGGGTCGTCTGGGCCAATCCCGATCAGTTGAGCTTTGTGCTGACCGAAGGCCGCAAGCGGCAGATCCGGCGCATGTGCGAACTGGTGGGCCTAAGGGTCACCGGCTTGAAGCGGGTGCGCATCGGACGCGTGCGCCTGGGTGATCTGCCGCTGGGTCAGTGGCGCTTCCTGCGCGAAAACGAGAGCTTCTAGCCTGCTTGCTTGACTTGGAGGACCTGCTTGCGGAGTATGGACGGATGGACACAAGCCCGAATATCACGCCGGAAGCAAAGTTGCCCTCGTCGCCGCCGGGGATGGAGGCGTCCCTCCGCCTCTGGCGGGCAATCGCCCTCGCAGCTGCGGCCCTGATAGCCGCGCTGGCCTTTGGCGCCTACAGCCAGCCGGACCTGTTGCTGAATTTCGTCGGGCTGCGCTACTGCGGCTAGCCGCTCCAAGCCCCGGATTTGGCTTGCTTTAGGCCGGTCGGCTTTGTATAATCGCCGGCTTCCCTTGCTCCACCCGTTACGCATGCGGGGGGGCTATCAATCAACCACAAGGAGATTGCATGCGCCATTATGAAGTTGTATTTATCGTCCACCCGGACCAGTCGGAGCAGGTTCCGGCGATGATCGAGCGTTACAAGACGCTGGTCACCGGCCGCAACGGCGCCATTCACCGCCTCGAAGACTGGGGGCGTCGCCAGATGGCCTATCCGATCCAGAAGGTACATAAGGCCCACTACGTGCTGATGAACATCGAGTGCGACGGTGAAACCCTGGCCGAACTTGAGCACGCCTTCAAGTTCAACGACGCAGTCCTGCGCCACCTGACGGTGAAAACCCGCAAGGCCGTGGTGACTCCTTCCCCGATGATGAAGGAAGAGAAGTCGCGTTCCTTGACCCAGGGCGATGCCAGAGTGGAGGCTCCGGCTCCGGCTGCTGCCGCTGCCGTTGCCGCCTGAGGATAAGCCGGGCAACCTGACGCTGTTGTCGGGTCGCTTGCTTGAGCGCGGCGCATTGCGCCGCACCCCCGCCGGGATCCCGGTTCTCGAATTTCTCCTCGCACATGTCTCGACCCAGGTCGAAGCCGATGTCGAGCGCAAGGTGGAATGCGAGATGGCCTGTGTAGCAATGGGCCGACCGGCACAAGTGCTGCTTGCAGCCAAGCCGGGAGATGGGGTCAGGGTGGCTGGTTTTCTGGCCGCC
>JANMTA010000421.1:0-10599 GCA_031389965.1 Betaproteobacteria bacterium | reverse complement strand
CAAGGGCTTAGACGCAGGATGCGTGAATTTTTATTGAAATTTTATTCAATAAAATCAGTATGGATAGCGCTGATACTGAATGTGCTTTATGAGAAGCGATAGGGGGATCGGCAATCTCCTGCCACCGTGATCGCGGGTCAGCCAGAGACAGGCCGGCCAAAACCGGCGGCGGCAATCAGACCGCGCGCTCGCCCATCTTCTCGCCGAGGCGTATCGGCCGCTGTGGCAACCAGTCGGGATTGAAGTTAAGCGTGTGCTGCGGAAACAACAAGACCACGGTCGAACCGAGCAGGAAGCGGCCCATTTCGTCGCCCTGCCGGTAGCGCAGGTCCTGATCCTCGTAGCGCCATTCGCGCAGCCGCCCCGGTCGCGGCGGATTCACAACCCCATGCCATACCGTCGCCATGCTGCCGACGATGGTGGCACCGACCAGGGCCAGCACGAAGGGCCCCTGTCCCCCTTCGAACACGCAGACCACACGCTCGTTGCGCGCAAACAGGCCGGGCACGCCGCGCGCAGTGACGGGATTCACCGAAAACAGTTCACCCGGCACATGGATCATGCGCAGCAGGCGGCCGTCACAGGGCATGTGGATGCGGTGGTAGTCCTTCGGGCTTAAATACAGCGTGGCAAAACTGCCATCCTGAAACTGCGCGGCCAGCGCCGCATCACCGCCCACCAGTGCCGTGGTCGAATAGGAATGGCCCTTGGCCTGGAATATCTGCTCGCGTTCGATCGCACCGAACTGGCTGATCGCACCATCCACCGGGCAGACGAAATCGGCATTGGCCAGCGGCCGCGCACCGGACTGCAAAGGCCGGGTGAAAAACTCGTTGAAGCTGGCATAGCTTGCGCTGTCCGGATTCGCCGCCTCGGCCAGGTTGACGCCGTAGCGGCCGACAAACCAGCGGATCACCGCGGTGGTGAGGCCGCCGGCGCGGGCCGCGGCGAACTTGCCGGCGAGCGCGGTGAGCGCCTGCTTGGGCAACAGATACTGGAGCAATACGGCAAGTCGGTCGGACACGATGGCGGCGAAAAAGGCGAAGCGCCGGATTATAGCGGCGCCGACCACCGCGGAACCTGCCGCCGAGGCGGGTACCCATCAACGCTTGACTTCACCAAAAACATCCTGCCGAGCCACTTTGCTAATCGCCACAATCGCCGGATGAGTAATCCGGCGTTCGGTGGTGATTGCGTAAAGGTGCTCGACGACTGAATCGATGCGGCCGATTTCCGTGACTTTGTATTGCTCGCGGACATGATCGGCGATGGCCGTCGGCGCCACGAACAACCCGGCGCCACCTTGTCCGAAGGATTTCATCAGGGCACTGTCGTCAAACTCGCCGACGATGTGGGGCCGCAGATCGTTGGCCTCGAGCCATTGGATCAGTTTCGGTCGAATGGCGACATCCTCGCCAGGGAGGAGAAACGGAGCCTTGTCAAGGACGGCTGGAAAACTGCCGGACAGTTCCTTCGCCAGGCGGCGGGCGCCGAACACTGTCAGCCCGCTCTCGCCGAGCAGGTGGCTGTAGCCACGGACGTTCAGATTCGTCGGCATGGGTCGATCGGCAATGATCATGTCGAGTCGATGGATGGACAGCTCCGCCAGCAGCGACGCCAGCCGCCCCTCGCGGCAAATCAGTCGCACCGGCTCGTCGAGCTTGAGCGCCGGCTCGACGAGCCGGTAGGCGACCGACTTCGATACTGAATCGGCGATTCCCACCCGGAACGGCAGGGGTTTTTTCGCCTTCTGGTCGCGCAGCACGTCAAGCAGTTCGTCACCGATGGTGAAGATTTCCTCGGCGTAGCTCAGAATGCTCCGTCCGGCGTCGGTCGGCTCAAGGTTGCGCCCGACGCGGCGAAACAGGTCGACGCCCAAGCTCCTCTCGAATTCGCTGAGTTGTCCGCTGATGGACTGCGGCGTGAGGTGCAGTTGCTCGGCGGCCCGAGCGATGCTGCCAGTCTTGGCAACCATCCAGAAATAGCGCAAATGCTTGAAGTTGAGCGCGGCCATGGTGTGGTACCGGTCCAGTCGAAGATCAGATCAAGGCGCCCGGAGTGTCACCGACACCGCCTTCCGCGGACACATTGTTTACATCGATTTTACAGATGTGTTTGATCATTATATTCGACTTGTTGGATGTCTATCCTGCCCTTAGCATTCCTCCCGTGTTCAACCCGACAGGAGGATGTTTCATGCGTATCGAGATTCAAACGCGTGGTTTCGAGCTGACCGACGGCCTGCGCGAGCACACCGAACGGCGTTTGCAGTTCGCCCTCAACTGGGCGAGTCATGATGTACGCAAAGTCGTGGTGCGCCTCTCCGATATCAATGGACCGCGCGGCGGCAACGACAAACGCTGTCGTATCCAGATTCCACTGTCGCGCACGCCGGATATCGTTATCGAAGATACCGAGTCCGATCTTTATGTCGCGATCGACCGCGCGGCCGATCGCGCCGAACGCTCGCTGGCGCGCCGTTTGGAACGACAGCGGGAACACCCGCACGGAAGCTTCAAGACCGCCGCTCCCGACGCTGCCAGCGTTGCGCAGGATGTCGAACCGGTATCCACGGCAGCCAACCCTGGCTAAAGCCCCCATTCATTTGAACTTTGAAAAGGAGACCACCATGAATTCCATTCATTCCCTGCCCGCGGGCAGCACCAGCCGGACCGCCGGCGAATCGGTACTGGCCGCCAACAAGGTGATCCGCAACACCTACCTGCTGCTGTCGATGACACTGCTGTTTGCCGCCGTCACCGCCGCTACCTCGGTGGCGCTGAAGCTGCCCCACCCCGGGCTGATCATTACCCTGATCGGCTATTTCGGCCTGCTGTTCCTCACCGCAAAGCTGAAGAACAGCGGCTGGGGTTTGGTCTCGGTCTTCGCCCTGACCGGCTTCATGGGCTACACGCTCGGCCCCATCGTCAGCCACTACCTCGGCCTGGCCAACGGCGGCCAGACGGTGATGACGGCCATGGGCGGCACCGCCGCCATCTTCCTCGGCCTCTCCGGCTATGCGCTGACCACGCGCAAGGACTTCAGCTTCATGGGTGGCTTCCTCACCGTCGGCATCCTGCTCGCCTTTGTCGCCGGTCTGGCGGCGGTCTTCCTCGAGATTCCCGCCCTGTCGCTGACGGTTTCGGCCGCCTTCGTGCTGCTGATGTCCGGCCTCATCCTCTATGAAACCAGCAACATCATCCACGGCGGCGAAACCAATTACGTGATGGCCACGGTGACCCTGTTCGTTTCCATCTTCAACCTCTTCACCAGCCTGCTGCATCTGCTGGGTTTCATGAACAGCAATGAGTAGTCGCGGCACCCACGGCAATCGTCGTGCGGCGAGTACCGCACATCAACAAAAAAGGAATACCAAATGAATGAAATCTTGACCGGCATAACGGGCATGACGGGCGGCCTGGGCGCGCTCATCATGGTGGTGGCGGGGCTGGCCTTTATCCTCTACCTGGTGCCCATTCCCCTGTGGATCGCCGCCTGGGCATCGGGCGCCTACGTGGGACTGTTCACCCTGATCGGCATGCGCCTGCGCCGCGTGCCACCGACCACGGTGGTCACCGCGCGGATCAGCGCGGTGAAGGCCGGCATCGACATTTCCATCAACGACCTGGAAGCCCACTTCCTTGCCGGCGGCAACGTCGTCAGGGTGGTCAACGCCATGATCTCGGCGGACAAGGCCAACATTCCCCTGCCCTTCAAGCGCGCCGCGGCCATCGATCTGGCCGGACGCAATGTGCTGGAGGCGGTACAGATGTCGGTGCTGCCCAAGGTGATCCAGACGCCGAAAATCGCCGCCGTGGCCAAGGACGGCATCCAGCTCATCGCCGTTTGCCTGGTCACGGTGCGCACCAACATCGACCGGCTGGTGGGGGGCGCCGGCGAGGAGACGATCATCGCGCGCGTCGGCGAAGGCATGGTCAGCACCATCGGTTCCTCGGCAAGCCACAAAAGCGTGCTCGAGAGTCCGGATCACATCTCCAAGCATGTCCTCTCCAAGGGCCTCGACGCGGGGACCGCCTACGAGATCCTGTCGATCGACGTCGCCGACGTGACGGTGGGCGAGAACATCGGCGCCAAGCTGCAGATCGACCAGGCCAACGCCGACAAGCAGATCGCCCAGGCCAAGGCCGAGGAGCGTCGCGCCATGGCCGTCGCCCTGGAACAGGAGATGCGGGCGCGGGTGGTGGAAGCCGAGGCCGAAGTGCCGCGCGCCATGGCCGAGGCCTTCCGCCAGGGCAATCTCGGCATCATGGACTATTACCGGATGAAGAACCTGCAGGCCGATACGGTCATGCGCGAGGAAATCGCCGGCGCCGGAAATGAACCCGCTGCCGCGCCAAGGAAGTAGGGCGGACAACCATGAAAAACATCCCCGCGGAACTGCTGTATGTCCTGATGTTTGCCGCCATCGTACTGTTCCAGTACCTGATGAAACGATTCGGACCGCAAGAGCAGCAAGACCCGGTAGCGCAGGAGGACTTTCCGCAACTTTTCGAGGAGGTGAAGGAAACCCAGGCGACGTCGTCGGTCTCCAGCGTGGCCGTCGGCTATTTCGGACAGGCGCCGGACGCTTCGCTCGCGCTGTCGCGACGTCGATTTTCCAGAGCATCGCTGATGGGAACCCGGCACGAGGTGCAAAACTCGATTGCCATCGCAACGATACTGGGGCCTTGCCGTGCTTTCGAGCCGCACGAGGTCCGCTGATTTTCCGCGACAAGGATATCTCCCATGAAACGTACCCTGCTCTTTCTCGGCACCAACCTGGCCATCGTGCTGGTGTTGTCGGTCACCATGCGCCTCCTTGGCGTGGAGCCGTATCTCAACGCCAACGGCCTGAACCTGACTTCGCTGCTGATCTTCGCGGCGGTGATGGGCTTCGGCGGCTCATTCATCTCTTTGGCCATTTCCAAATGGGCGGCGAAGAAATCGATGGGTGTGCGGGTAATCGAGACGCCGGCGAACTCGACCGAATTCTGGCTGGTGGAAACCATCCGCAAATACTCGGCGGAAAAGGGCATCGGGATGCCCGAGGTCGGTATTTTCGATTCGCCCGACGTCAACGCCTTCGCCACCGGCATGAGCCGGAACAGTTCGCTGGTCGCGGTGTCCAGCGGCCTTTTGCAACAGATGACGCGCGCGGAAGCCGAGGCTGTGCTGGGCCACGAAATCGCCCACGTCGCCAACGGCGACATGGTGACGCTGGCGCTGATCCAGGGCGTGGTGAACACCTTCGTCATGTTCCTGTCCCGCGTCATCGGATCGCTGGTTGACCGGATCGTGTTCAAGACCGAACGCGGCCAGGGGCCGGCTTTCTTCGTCACCATGATCGTCGCCGAACTGGTGCTGGGGATACTGGCCTCGATCATCGTCATGTGGTTTTCGCGTCGGCGCGAGTTCAGCGCCGACCGCGGCGGCGCCAGCCTGGCCGGGCGGCAAAACATGATCGCCGCGCTGGAACGCCTGAATGCCACGCATGCGCAAGCACTGCCCGAGAAGATGGCGGCCTTCGGCATCGCCGGCGGTGGTGGCGGCGGCCTCAAGCGCCTGTTCATGACCCACCCGCCGCTGGAGGAGCGCATCGCCGCGCTGCGCAACAACGCGAGGCAGGGATGAAGCCCCGACAGAAGCGTCTGGCCTTGATCGGCGGCGGACTGGCGACCCTCGGCATAGCCACCGCGCTGGTGCTCAACGCCATGAACAGCAACCTCGTCTTCTTCTTTACGCCGACGCAAGTGGCCGCCGGCGAAGCGCCCAGGGACCGCGCTTTCCGCATCGGCGGACTGGTGAAGGAAGGCTCGGTCAAGCGCGACAACCTGACGGTGCACTTCATCGTCACCGACACCGGCAAGGATATCCCCACGGCCTACACCGGCATCCTGCCCGACCTGTTCCGCGAGGGCAAAGGCGTCGTCGCCCAGGGCCGGATCGATGCCGCTGGAAGCTTCGTGGCGAACGAGGTGCTGGCCAAGCACGACGAGAACTACATGCCGCCGGAAGCGCAGCACGCGATTGACGAGGCCAGCAAGACCACGGCCAGGACGCAGTAGCGCCGGCCGCGGAGCGTCGTTCCCATTCGCGTGACAATTGACCCAATGCCGGACCCAACCTCATGAAAGACATCGCCAAATTCATCGCCGGTTTCAGGCGCTTCCAGGAAAAGTACTTCAGCGAGGACCGGGATCTGTTCGATCAGCTGCGCCAGGGGCAACACCCCAGGACGCTGATCGTCGCCTGTGCCGACTCCCGTGTCGATCCGGCCTTGCTGACCGGCACGGAACCGGGAGAGGTGTTCGTGGTGCGTAACGTGGCAAACCTGGTGCCACCGTATACGCCGGATGGCCGCTTCGCCAGTGTGCCGGCCGCGCTGGAATTCGCCGTGTTGTCGCTCGATGTCGAGCATGTCATCGTGCTCGGCCATGCTCAATGCGGCGGCATCCACGCCCTGATGAGCGGTTCCGGAGCCGGCAGTGAATTCATCGGCAAGTGGGTCGACATCGCGCGGCGCGCACGCGAGCGCGTCCTCGCCGAGCTGCCGGACAAGTCACCCGCCTTGCAGGATCGGGCTTGCGAGCAGGCCGCGATCCTCGTCTCGCTGGAAAACCTGATGACGTATTCCTGGATCGCCGAGCGCGTCGTGGCCGGCACGATCCATCTGCACGGCTGGTATTTCGACATGACGGAAGGTTCGCTGTTGCGCTACAACCCGGCAAGCAATGCGTTCGAGCCGATCGAGGCAGACGCCACCGACCCGCAGGGGAGCAAGCAATGAGCGGCATCGAGAGTTTCGCCACCGGCCCGATGTGGGCCGGGTTCATCGCCTTCGTCATCGCCATGCTGGCACTCGACCTGTTCGTCCTCGGCGGGCGCAGTTCGCATCGGGTTTCGGTCAGGGAGGCCTTGGCCTGGGTGGTCGCCTGGGCCAGCCTGGCGATGGTTTTTGCCGCCCTGCTCTGGTGGTACCTGAACGACACGCAGGGCGCCGAAGTGGCGCAACGCAAGACGCTCGAATTCCTCGCCGGCTACCTGATCGAGCAGTCGCTGTCGGTCGATAACATGTTTGTCTTCGTGATGATCTTCGGCTATTTCGCGGTGCCGCCGGAACTGCAGCGTCGCGTGCTGCTCTACGGCGTGCTCGGCGCCATCGTCATGCGTGCCGGCATGATCCTCGCCGGCGTCTGGCTGGTAGCGGAGTTCGCCTGGGTGCTGTATGTCTTCGGCGTTTTCCTGGTGATTACCGGGATCAAGATGCTGATCTTCGCCGACCATGAGCCGGATCTGGAAAAGAATCCGCTGCTGCGCTGGTTGCGTGGCCATTTGCGCGTCACCGAGGAATTCCATGGCGAGTCGTTTTTCGTGCGGCGGAATGGCGTCCTCTGGGCGACGCCGATGTTTCTGGTGCTGGTGCTGATCGAGGCCAGCGATGTGGTGTTCGCGGTCGACAGCATCCCGGCCATCTTTGCCGTCACCACCGACCCCTTCATCGTGTTTACCTCCAACATTTTTGCCATCATGGGTCTGCGTGCGTTGTACTTCCTGCTCGCCGACATGGCCGACCGCTTTCACCTGCTGAAGTATGGCCTGGCGATCGTTTTGGTGTTCATCGGCGGCAAGATGCTGGCGGCGCCTTGGTTCCACATGCCGATCCAGTGGTCGCTCGGCATCGTTGGCGGCATCATCCTGATTTCGGTGGTGATGAGCCTGGGATTATCCAGAAACAAGGCAGCCGTGGCGGGAAAGAATCCATGACCGAGGTGCAAAAAATGACAAAGTTGATACGCATTCTGGCGGCCACCGATTTTTCACCCCTGGGCGATGCCGCAATCCACCGCGCGGCTTTGCTGGCGACACGGGAGGACAGCGAACTGCTGATCGTCCACGCCATGCCCGGATTGTCGGTGCTCGACGGCGCCTTCGGCGCGGAAGGCGGCTTGCCGGCCCGCATGCGCGCTGTCGCCGAAGCCAGACTTGCGGCCTTGGTTCAGGCCACAACCCGGACCGGCGCGCGGCCGGTCCGGGGAGGAATTGCGGAGGGCCCCGCCCAGCGGGCGCTGGCGGAGACGGAGGAGAGTTTTCATCCCGATCTGCTGGTAATCGGCGCCCACGGCAAGGGGCTGTTGCAGCAGTTCTTTCTCGGCGGCACCGCCTCGCGCATCCTCGCCCACGCCACCTGTCCCGTGCTGGTCGCGCGGTGCGAGCCCGCGGGCGACTACCGCCAGGCGCTGGCGGCGGTCGATCTGGGGCCGCGTTCCGCGACCGTACTGCGCGCGGCCATCGTAGTCGCCGCTCGGGCGCGTGTCACGGCGCTCCATGCCTACCAGGGTCCGTTCGAAGCCAAGCTTCGCAACAAGGGCTTCGCCGAGGAGGACATCGCCTGCTACGCGGAGATAGAAGCGCGGGCGGCGGAACGAAACATGGCGGCGCTGCTCGCCGATCCGGAACTTGCCGGGCTTGACATGGAAACCCGGATTGTTCACGGCCACCCCAATCCGGCGCTGTTCGAAGCCGCGAATGGCCAGAGCGCCGACCTCATCGTCGTCGGCAGACATGGCGGCTCCCGACTGGGTGAGACGGTGATGGGCAGCATTACCCGACTGCTCGCCTATTACGCGCCCTGCGACGTGCTGGTGGTTTGATGAACGGCCCCATCGCGTGCATACCGTCATGACCCATCGCCCCGGAAAGCTCGCCGCGCCGGGCTGACGCTCGGCGAGTCGATGAAACACTGAACCCTTGGAGCCCCTAGCATGAAACTCGAAGAACAGAAATCCATTCTCGCCATCGCCTTGTTCGCGGCGTTTGCCGACGGCCAAAAGGACGACCGCGAACGCGAGGAAATCCGCCGCATCGCCGAATCGCTGGCCGACGCAGCCGGCACGCCCGACCTTGCCCGACTCTATCAGGACGTGTTGCTCAAGCGGACGAGCCTGGAGGCCGCCGTCACGGCGCTGACCGACTCCGGCCTGCGCCAGCTCGCCTATGAGATGGCGGTGTGCGTGTGCGCTGCCGATGGTCGCCAGAGCGAGGCGGAGCGAGGTTTTCTGAACGAGTTGAAGGCCCTGCTCAAGCTCGATGCCGCGCAGGCGGATCTCATCGAGGGCGAGGCCGACCTCATCGTCGATCTCGGCGAGGAAGCCGCGCCCGTCGCTGTCGCGCAGAGCCCGGTGGTCTCTGCCCAGCCCAGAATTGCCGATGCGGAACTGGACCAGTCCATCCTCAACCACGCCCTGCTCAACGGCGCCCTGGAACTGCTGCCGCAGTCCTGGGCGTCGATGGCCGTCATCCCCCTGCAGATCAAGATGGTGTATGGCATCGGCAAGGCGCACGGGGTCGAGCTCGATCAGGGCCACATCAAGGAATTCATCGCCGCCGCCGGGGTCGGCCTTACCTCGCAGTATCTCGAACAGTTCGGCCGCAAACTGCTCGGCGGCCTGCTCGGCAAGGTGGCGGGCAAGACCTTCGGCAATATCGGCGGCGCCGCCACCGGCATGGCCTTCTCCTTTGCCACGACCTACGCGCTGGGGCAGCTCGCCAAGCGCTATTACGCCGGCGGCCGGGTGATGAACACGGCATTGCTGCGCGACACTTTCCAGGACCTGCTGGGGCCGGCCAAACAACTGCAAACGCAGTACCTGCCGCAAATCCAGCAGAAGGCGGCCACGCTCGATGTCGGCCAGGTCATGGCCATGGTGCGCGGCGGCTGAGCACCATGCGAATTTTTTCTCCGTTATGCCGACCCCATCGCCCGCTTCACACCCAATGAGCCCGATCTTCCTGATTCCCGTCGATGATTCCGAAACCGCGCTGCGCCCGGTTTCCTGGGTAGTGCGGAACCTGCCGACATGGCGCGAGCCGCCGACAATTCATCTACTCAACGTGCAAGCTTCTCTGCCACGCGACGTCAGCCGCTTCATCAATGCCGGCACGATTCGCGATTTCCATCTGGAAACCGGCATGGATGTACTCGCCAAGGCCCGCGACCCCTTGCTCGCCGCCGGCCTGCTCCCCGAGCTTCATGTACTGATGGGCGAAGCCGCAGCCGCCATCGCCGAATTTGCCGACAGTCACGGCTGCTCGCAAATCCTGCTCGGCACGCGCGGCCACACCGGCGTTCTTGGCGCCCTGCTGGGTTCCGTCGCCACCAAAGTAGTGCACTTGTCGAATGTCCCGGTACTGCTGATTCGCTAAGCCACTCCAAGCAGGTAACGATCATGTCGGTCCCATCGTCCGCTCCGCCCCCTGACGACTCCCCAGCCTGGCACGCCCAAACCACGGCAGCGGTCGCCGCCGCCGTGACGCCAGCGCCGACTCCCAGTACCGCCGGGTCGGCCAGCTTTTGTGCCAGCGGGGCGAACAGGCGTGCGGACATCAGGATCAGCGCCAGCCACAGCAGATTGGCGCCGACCACCGCGGAACCTGCCGCCCAGGCGGGTGCCGCGACGAGCACCAAAACAAAGGCCCCCGCAAACTACGGGGGCCTGCCGTTGCGCCGAAGCGAAGGAAATCTCACCGACCTTGAGCAGACAGCGCGGCGATGCGCTCTTCCATGCTCGGATGACTGGAAAACAGTGCCATCCAGCCCGG